>JAITPP010000164.1 GCA_031289385.1 Prevotellaceae bacterium
TTGCGCTATCTGCCAAACAAGAAATTGCTTTATCGTTGGCAAGAAGAATTTTATTGTGAATATCCACAGTTACATCTTTAACAGATATGGTATCACTTAAAAAATCCAATTTGTTTTGCTCTTTGCCAGCCACCATAATATCTATCCTATCATTAAATAACCGATATTCTCTGGGATGATTATCATAAAGAAAAATAGGATTTCTATTCCCTTTTGCAAAAATCTTATAGTTGGAATGGTTACAGCCATTTGTTAATTTTTTTTCCAGATTACTGCATAAATATTCTGAATATCTCACACATGTTCTATTTGGCCAGCCAAAAATATTTATGTAAATATGAAACATTAATTCACTATTGCTATTTAATAATTCTATTAACTTGTCTAAATCGGGAGATGCGTCATAGCGCCCATCTCCCATATTATGAAAATGGTACACAATGATTTTGTTCCTTTCGCTTATATTTGTTATAGGCAATGGGAAGCCATAATGAACATAATTAATTGTTTGTGAAATTGACGGCGTACTTAACAATACTAAAATAAATATTATATATGTTTTCATTTTCCTGAATATTTTGAAATTACTGAATTTAACTCCGTTCAGACGAGATTTTATCTCGTTCATGTTATCCGTGCAGGTTTTCCCTGCTTTGTTTATTGCTGTTTTCATTGTTTTGCTTTTTGTGTTCTAATTTATTTTAATTTTTGCAAAGATACGTTTTTTGTTTTCGCAGTACGGATTGGCAGGTTTTATATATAGTATTTGATTTATATTCAACTGATTTATATTAAAATTTTCAACCCATCAAAACCCAATTATCTCATAGTTAGTGCTGCGTCCGCCCTGCGTTTTTTGGCGTAAAATTCCTTTGGCGATTAAATCTTTCATGTCGCGCAAAGCGGTATCTGACGAGCATTTGGCTATTTGCGCCCATTTCGACGATTGCAGTTTGCTGTCCACGCCGCCCAGCAGTTTGTTGAGCGCTAATCGCTGGCGTTTGTTGAGTTCTATTTTGTCGTGTGTTTTCCAAAATTCTGCTTTTTTCAGAACGCTTAATAGCGTTGTGTCTGTGGATTTTAATGCCTTCTTCATACAGTTAAAAAACCAAAGCATCCAATTGGTTATATCAAAATTTTCGTTTTGTGTTTTTTTCAAAACGTCATAATATTGTTTTCGTTCGGTTTGCATTTGCGCCAGCATACTGTAAAATCGCTGCGGATTGTTGTCGGCTCTTGCAAGCAGCATATTTGTCAATGCGCCGGCAATTACCGTATTTCCATTATCAAACGGGCGAATAGTAACAAACCACAAATGGGCTATCGCCGCTTTTACAATTGCGTCGAGTTTGTTTTCGTTGTTAAACCAATCGGTAAAATGCGATATTTCTTTTGCCGCTGCCGCCCTGAAATACGATTTGTCTTTGCCAATAGCCTTAGATACAACTTGCTTAATTTTAGTGAATTTCGACAACCAATTATCATCTTTTTCGCTTTTTTCGTTTTGCTCATTTCCGAACAATGCCGAATGCCATAAAATCAATCGCTCGTCGGTAAGCGGCGTACTGTAATTTTGTATGGCATCTATCATTATTTCAGCCATATTGTCAATTTCGGTGGCTGATTCTGTGATTTTTGTTCTTATCAAACCAAGTTTTCGGGCAACCGATATGCGCACTTTTTCTTCGTCAAATGGCATATTTTCCATTTCGGCGCATTTGGTTATGTCCAAAGTTAATGTTTCAAGAACAGCCTCTTTTCTTTGATCAAGAGCAAGCGATTCTATTCTTCCAAAAATACGCCCCTGCCGATACCTTACATCTGCAAGCGGATTTAAAAGTATTTCGTTGTCCCAAATGAATACAGGACAGTTTTTGTGTTTATATACAAAGTACATTTTCAGTAAATTTGCGGCAAAAATAATAATTGTTTTTCATATTACAAAATATTCAACGCAAAAATATTGTGATTTCTTTAATTTTCTCCTGTTTTTATTATGTTTTAGAGATATAAATTTATCGAAAATCACAAAAATTTTTTATTTTTCAAAGAAGTGAAAAAATGCTCAATTTTTTAATTTTTTTCATCAAAATGACGAAATTTTTTAAAATCTGAATAAAACACGAAAATTTATGCTGAACGAAATTTTTTAAAATTTTATTTTTCCAAAAAATCACAAAAAAAATCCAAAAATCACAAAAAAATTATCAGAAATTTTCTGTAAAAATGATGAAAAAAATTTAAAATGGTAAATGTTTTTTATGCTTGATTTTGGGTTTGATTTTTTCATACAGTTTAAAATAAAGTTCAAAAAAATATTTATTTATATTGTTTTAATACAGATATTTAATTATATTACAGTTACAACATTTTTTGCAATAAAATTAAACCGTCTTCTATGGTTTTAACGTTAAGAGCGGTGAGCGAAAGTTTTTTATTGTTCTCCTTCAAACTAAACTTTTTAGGCTGTGATTGTATGTGATACAATATGTTATTAAATCGCTGAGTTTTGTAGTATGCGCTCATTTGATTTGAAATAAAATAAGCAATCATCATTCTGTTTCGTAAAATTATGCGTTCAAAGCCAAGTTTTATTGCTATATGGCGCAAACGAACTATATTAAACAAACTTTCGGTTATTTCGGGAATTTCGCCAAAACGATCAATCATTTTTTTACGAAATTCCTGTAAATCATTCTCATTATCAATGTTATTCAAATCTTTGTACAACTTAATTTTTTCGGCAGTATTGCTGACATATTCGTCAGGCAACATCGCATCAATATCGGTATCAATATAGCAATCTGAAATAAACGAAATATCGGTTGCAATGGCTTGCTGCTGCTCGTTTTTCACAGGCAAAGAGGTATCAAATTTTAATTCGGCAAGCGCCTCGTTCAAAATTCGCTGATACGTTTCAAAGCCAATGTCGGCAATAAATCCGCTTTGCTCGCCGCCAAGCAGATTTCCTGCGCCGCGAATATCCAAATCCTGCATTGAAATATTAAATCCCGAGCCTAAATCAGAAAATTCTTCAATAGCCTTCAACCGCCGCCGCGCTTCGGTTGTGAGCGATACAGGCGGCGGCGTAAGCAAATAACAAAACGCTTTTCTGTTGGAACGCCCCACTCTGCCGCGCAACTGATGCAAATCGCTTAATCCGAAATTTTGCGCCTGATTTATGATAATCGTATTTGCATTAGATATATCAAGTCCTGATTCTATTATTGTGGTAGTCAGTAAAATATCATATTTACCATCTATAAAACCAAGCATTATTTCTTCGAGTTTTTTGGGTTCAAGTTGTCCGTGCGCTATTGCTATTTTGGCTTTTGGACAAAGATTTTTAATAATTTCTTCGATTTGTTTTATATCAAATACTCTGTTGTGTACAAAAAAGACTTGCCCGTTTCGCTCTAATTCATAGTTTATTGCGTCCTTTATAATTTCACGATTAAATGTATGAACTTCGGTAATTATGGGATGGCGATTTGGCGGCGGCGTGTTGATAATTGATAAATCGCGCGCTCCCATTAACGAAAATTGCAGCGTTCGCGGAATCGGCGTTGCTGTCATCGTAATGGTATCAACATTGAGTTTCAGCTGACGAAGTTTTTCTTTTGCTCCAACTCCGAATTTTTGTTCCTCATCAACAATCAACAAACCTAAATCTTTGAATATTATGTTTTTACCAAGCAATTTATGTGTTCCTATAATAATATCGGTGTATCCGCTTACAAGATTTTTTAACGATTCGCTTTGTTGTTTCGCTGTTTTTAAGCGATTTAGATAGTCAATTCTGACAGGAAAATTTTGCAATCGCTCGCTAAATGTTTTATGATGTTGAAGTGCCAAAATCGTTGTAGGCACAAGTATTGCCGTTTGTTTTCCGTCCACAGCGGCTTTGAAAGCGGCGCGAATTGCGATTTCTGTTTTTCCGAAACCCACATCGCCGCAAATCAGCCTGTCCATTGGACTTGCCGATTCCATATCGTCTTTTACAGCAATCGATGCTTTCAGTTGGTCGGGCGTGTCTTCGTAAACAAAAGACGCTTCAAGTTCGTGCTGCATATACGAATCGGCGCTGAACGCAAATCCTTTTGCCGATTTTCGCTCGGCATACAACAAAATCAAATCTTGGGCAATATCTTTAATTTTCTTTTTTGTAGCCTGCTTCAAACGTTGCCAATCGCCGTTGCCAAGTTTGTATATCTTAGGCGGTTCACTATCTTTTCCTTTGTATTTTGATATTCGATGTAAGCCGTGAATATTTACAAATAGCACATCGTTATCGCGATAAACAAGTTTTACGGATTCGTGCATTTTTCCGTTTATTTCCTGCTTCACAAGCCCGCCGAAAACGCCCACACCGTGATCAATATGAACAATATAATCGCCGATTTGAAGTTTGTTTAATTCCTGAATATTAAGAATTTCGCCTTTGTCAAGCGTTCCGTGAATTTTGAAACGATGATAACGCTGAAAAATCTGATGATCGGTATAATACGCAACTTTTGAAATGTGATCGATAAAGCCCTCATGCACAGAGATATTTACACTCTCAAACGAAATGTGTTTTTCTTTATTGTTCGATTCAAATATTTGTTGCAGCCGTTCGTTTTGCACGATATTATCGAACAAAATAACAGTGTTGTAATTATTTTCCTGATTTTCGTCGATATTTTTAAAAAGCAAATCAAAGTTTTTATTGAAATTAGGTTGAGGCGATGTTTTGAAATCAATTTGACGGCTGTTTTTCAGAATTTTAGAAGATGAAAACAAAAGCAACTGATTTTTTTTACTTTGCTCGCAAAATTCGTTTTCCGATATAAAATTTTGACTGTTTATTTTGTTTATTTCATTCGTTTTTTCCGCACAAAAATCATAATCGTAAAACCACAGAC
>JAITPP010000196.1 GCA_031289385.1 Prevotellaceae bacterium
GATGCAAGCCTAACGGCTTGCTTTTTTGAAAATAATCTTTTATAGTTTATTTATTTTTTGTTACTAAAAAGATTTGGTATGATACTGCGCTCTGTTTGATTTTGTGCACAAATTTATCCCAAGAGACACAAAGTTCACAAAGAAATTTTTATAAAAACATTCAGAATCTTTGTGCGCTTTGTGTCTTTGTAGGAATAACAAAAAAAGCCCTAAATGTTGTTTTCTATTACCAATTATTAAATTTAAATTATTAATTGTTAATTTTTTAGTGGTTTTCATTAAACTTTCTTAAACTTTGAAGTTATTAATTGTTGAAAATAAATAAGTTACTCGTTTGTGCCGAACGCGGGTGTAAATTATGAAAGTTGAATTAAAATATCTTTAATACTTTTGCCGCGTTTTTGTTTAATTTACAATTGTATATTCCTTAAAATCATCGCTTATAACTTGTTGTAAATTAAAAGGAGGGAGAGACTATTTAGCGTCTTTCTATAATTAGTAACAATAAAATAGAAAGTAATAAAGTAATTATGAAGATTTTTATAAGTAAAATGTTGTTTACTCTTGCGGGTATCTTTTGTTTACACGCGCTAACGCTTAATGCGCGAAATGAAGAAGTGCAAAATGAAAATATACGTCAAGAAGTACAATTAAAAATTAATGGACAGGGAGAAAATGCCCAAGTCATAAACAAAATTGATTATTATTCGGTGTCGGATGCAGAAGTTGAAGAGTGCGGCATTATTTCTTCAGCCGTATCGAATACATACGAGCAATGGATGGCAGATGCCAACAGTTTAAACAATACACAAGCGGCGTTGCCTTTGGAAACTCCTGTTGTAGAGGCGAAAGTAATTTTTTTGTCGGCTGCCAATCGCTTTATCGCTCAGAGCGGCAGCGTTACGCTTACGGTGAGTTTGCTAAACAACGTTATCGCCAACGAAGATATTACCGTTAATATTAGTTATAAGGGAAATACGTACGATTATTCTTTGTTGCCCAACTTTGTTGTAATATCGGCAGGAGTAAGCAGTGCAAATTTTACAATAAGTGCATTGGCTACCGCATCGGAAGATGAAGTATTGACAATTACATTAAGCAGCGCCGATAAATATTACGTGAGCATAGGAAATGATAAAACGGTAAGTGTAACTGTAAGAAATTTACAGGCAAATGATGATTATTCAACTACATTTTCGTGCAAATCGGTTGAAATAGATGTTACGGCAAACGATATAATTCAACAAGCCGCTACAACTTTGGGAACTGATTTTTGGTTGTCGTTCGGGCAAAACAGAGAATATAACTCTGCTGATGTAACATTACAAATAAAAATAGTAACGACAGATGCTGCCAAAGTTAAATTTACATACTTAAATACAGGTAAAATCAATGTAATGGACATACCCGCAGGAACGGTTTCTACGATAACATTAAGTAACGAGCAAAAAAGTGATGTTTATGTTACACCATCAACCACAGGAATATCAAAAAAAACGTTGCATATACAATCTACGGCAGATATATCTGTTTTTGCTCTCAACCAGAATTGGGCTATTGCAGATGCAACAAACGTATTGCCTGCAAATGTTTTGGGTAAGGATTATTATCATTTGTCGTACAAATCGTATAGCGCAGCAAATGCCGACAAGGATGGAATGTTGCTTATTGCAACCGAAAATGGTACAAATATTAATGTTAACGGAACAAGTGTCAGCCTTAACAAGGGCGAGATATATTATAAATCGGAGGCAGATATGACAGGGCAGCATATAACATCAAACAAGCCTATCGCTCATTTTGTTTCGCATCGCAGCACTTTTGTTCCTGTTTCGACAATGGCTAATGCAGATATTCTTTTTCAACAAATGCTGCCTGTTCATGCGTGGGGAAAACGGTTTTTAGTGCCTTTAAATATTCAAAAAGAAACAGTAATACGTGTTCTTGCGTCGCAAAACGGAACTGTTATCAAACAAACAGGCGGAAATATAATTACGTCATCAGGCTCTAAAAATTCATTGAATTTAAATAAAGGTGAATTTGTAGAATTATCGCTGACAAGAAAGGAAGGTTGTTATATAGAATCAAATTATCCTGTGGCTGTTTGCTCTTATCTGCAATCATTTACAAACATTAGCACTTTTGGAGGTCCTGCCGAAGCGTGGATTCCCCCTTTGGAACAAAGTGTTGAATCTACTACGGTTGCTCCGTTTATTGTTAAAAATAATACACAACTCACCGAGCATTACGCATTGATTATAACCCCTACCGCAAGCGCCACTAAGACGATGATGGCTATTGGCTCAGGCGGTTTTAAATCTATATCGGGAGGCGACTGGTATGATAATAATATTGGTTATTCTTATTATTCGCTTAAATTAACCAGCGCCGAATCGTCATATTCGTTTTCCAATCCTTCGGGTTTAATGATTTTGGTGTACGGACTGGGCTCTTCCGAATCGTATTATTATCTTGCAGGCTCTTCTGTTTCCGATTTATCTAATAATACAGGCTCGCAAAACGGAACGGTAAGCATTAATTTATTGTCAAATCCGACACACGGCACAGCAACGATAAACGACTCGAAAATTGTTTATGCC
>JAITPP010000335.1 GCA_031289385.1 Prevotellaceae bacterium
AACAAATCAACAACTAAGCAATTAAACAAATCAACAACCAATCAATTAAACAATAGTCAATAATAAATAATCAATTATTAGCCGTCTTCCTCTAATTCCCCGCATAAAACTGTAAAAATTTTGATTAATTAATATAAAATACGTATTTTTTTATACCTTTGCCGTTCATTATTTCAATAATGTCCGTTGCGGAATGGGAGAAAAAAGAAAAAAAATATATCGCTTATTAGGCAAAAAATATAGGTTTTCTATTTATAATGATACCGATTATGAACAAGTGTGGAAAGCGCGGCTTTCGGGTTGGCTTGTTCTAAGCGTTGTTATTCCTGTTATTGTTGCTGCATTTTTCCTGTTTTTCTTGCTTATCGCTTATACTCCCGTGCGCAATCTTATTCCGGGTTATCCCAACAACACAACACGACAACAAATTATAAGCAACGCCGAAAAACTTGATTCGCTCGAAAACGCAATAGCCTCGTGGGAAGGATATTTCAACTCAATACAATCGTTTGTTACGGGCGAAACAGATTCTATTGTAAATGAAAATATTAATGTCGATTCGCTTATCAACATACCCGGAGTTATTGAATACCCTTTGCTGCCCGAAGATTCTATATTCAGAAGTGAAATTGAGCAAGAAGAAATTTCGCGTCTGTCGGTAAATAACAAAAATCCTATATTCGAAAACATGTATTTGTATCCGCCGTTGAAAGGCGAAATAATAACATCGTTTGATACAAATAAAAAATATTTTGGTATTGATATTAAAGCCACTACAAGCCCTATTGTTACTGCAACGCTCGATGGAATGATAATCTTTTCGGGATGGACGTTTAACGATAATTATGTTGTACAAATTCAACACAGCAATAATTTAATATCAATATACAAAGGAAACGCAACAGTAATTAAATCGGTAGGCGAGCGTGTAAATGCAGGCGAAGCGATAGCAAATGTGGGAGCAAATACAAATCCCGCAAAAAACAATGTGCTGAATTTTGAATTATGGCAAAACGGCATCCCCATTGACCCAACAACTTATATTAATTTTTGATGGAAAAAAAACGTGTAGCAATACTCGGTTCAACAGGCTCTATCGGCACACAAACGCTTGATATTATACGCGCACACCGCGATAAATTTGACGCCGAAGTTCTTGTCGCCAATAACAATGCCGAACTGTTAATACAACAGGCGATAGAATTTCAGCCAAACACAGTAATAATTGTGAACGAACAAAAATATGATTTTGTTTGCGATGCTCTTGCCGAATATCCTATAAAAGTTTTTACCAAATCCGAAGCAGTCGAACAAATTGTTTGCAGCGAAAATATTGATATTGTTTTTGCCGCGATGGTAGGATATGCAGGTTTAAAACCTGTGATAAGCGCAATAAAATCGAAAAAAATAATTGCACTCGCCAATAAAGAAACGCTTGTAGTTGCAGGCGATTTAATTATGAAATTGGCAGAACAATATCAAGTTCCCGTTATTCCTGTCGATTCCGAACATTCGGCAATTCTTCAAAGCATTTTAGCCGAATCTAACGAAATAGAAAAAATTTTGCTTACGGCTTCGGGCGGTCCGTTTTTTTATGCCGACAATGAATTTATCGCAAACGCAACAAAAACAGATGCACTGAAACATCCGCGATGGACAATGGGAAAAAAAATTACAATAGACTCGGCAACAATGATGAATAAAGGATTTGAAGTGATTGAAGCCCATTGGCTTTTTGGCGTTAAACCCGAAAAAATACAAATCGTCATTCATCCGCAGTCGATAGTTCACTCAATGGTGCAGTTTGCCGACGGCTCGGTAAAAGCGCAACTGAGCGAACCCGATATGCGAATACCGATTGCATACGCGCTGAATTTTCCGTTGAGATTACCACTCGACTGCAAACGTATTGATTTTTCTAAAATCCTGACATTGGAATTTCAAAATCCCGACACACAAAAATTTCCTTGCATAGCATTAGCCTACGAGGCTTTGCGCAAAGGCGGAAATACAGCCTGCATAATGAACGCAGCAAACGAAATTGCAGTAGAAGCATTTTTAAACGATAAAATACGATTTTTGCAAATCGCCGAAATAATAGAAAAAACAATAAATAAAACAACATTTATACAAAATCCGCAAATTAATGACTATATTGCAACCGATATTGAAGCGCGAAAAATCGCAACAGAATTAATTAAATAAAATATTAAACAAATTAAATAAAACTCAAATTAAAATATGGACATATTAATAAAAATTTTACAACTGATTTTAAGTTTATCAATACTTGTACTTGTACACGAATTTGGGCATTTTTTCTTTGCCCGCCTTTTCAAAATGCGTGTCGATAAATTTTATATGTTTTTTAACGCATACGGCTATATTGTTAAATTTAAAAAAATAAACGGAAAATGGGCAATACGCTGGTTTTCGCGCAACGACAAATCAACACGCAAAAAACTTGATGAAAACGGCGTTGAAGTTCTTGATAAAAAAAGACGCACCGAAACAGAACTGATACCACTCGCCGAACTTCCCGACGATAACTGGAATAAATATCCCGAAACAACCGAATGGGGACTTGGCTGGCTGCCGCTTGGCGGATATTGCAAAATCAACGGAATGATTGACGAATCGATGGACAAAGAACAAATGAAACTTCCGGCGCAACCGCATGAATTTCGAGCAAAACCAGCATGGCAACGCTTATTTGTAATGATTGGCGGAGTTCTGTTTAACGTAATTCTGGCAATTATTATTTATTGGGGAATTTTATTCACTTGGGGCGACAATTATCTTGCAAACCGCGATGTGAAAAACGGCGTTTATTGCAGCCCGCTTGCAAAAGAAATAGGATTTGAAAATGGCGATAAAATTCTCAGCCTCGACGGCGATACTATCGAAAAATTCAACAATATACAAATAAAAATCATTCGCAAACGAGTTAAAAATGTTGAAGTAGAACGCAATGGCGAAAAAATAATTATTCCCGTAGCCGATACTTTTTTAAGCAAAATTTTGAAAGATAAAGAATTTCTAAGTGCGCGAATGAGATTTATAATCTCCAATGTTCAGGACGAATCGGCGGCACAAAAAGCAGGATTGCAAAAAAACGACAGAGTTATCGCAATAAATTCACAAAACGTAAACTATTTCGACGAAGGCTCTCGTATTTTATCCGAAAATAAATCGAAAACCGTAGAAATAAAAATCCTGCGCAATAACGATACTCTTGTTTTTGAAACAGCAGTTTCGGAACAGGGCAAAATCGGTGTCGGACTTTCCGATTCGCTATTAAAATCAACACATATTTCTTACGGATTTTTTGAAGCATTGCCGGCAGGAATAAGCAAAGGTTTCAACGGAATAAAAGATTATGTTACCGATTTGGGATTGATATTTTCGCCGACAGTAAAAGCAGGCGACTCGGTTGGAAGTTTTATTTCGATAGGAAATATTTTTCCTTCGCTGTGGGATTGGGAAAGATTTTGGCAACTTACAGCCTTATTGTCGATAATGCTTGCTGTGATTAATATTCTGCCAATTCCTGCGCTCGACGGCGGACACACCGTTTTTGTATTGTACGAAATAATATTTCGCCGCAAACCAAGCGATAAATTTCTGGAATCGGCGCAAATGGTTGGCATGATATTATTATTAGCATTGATGCTGTTTGCATTAGGTAACGATATTATTAAATTTGTAATAAAATAACATCGTTTTTTATGGAATTATACAACAAAATACATCTATAATTAAAAACAAAAATAAATGAAAAATTTATCAATAATAAAAATTACTGTGATTTTATCGGCAATAATATTTTTTAATTCGTGTAAAGATGAAAATAAAATTTTGCCGTCGTCAACAGGCAAGGCTGGCGAAGTGATTGTAGTAGCCAACGCCAATGAGTGGAACGGAAATATCGGAGAAACGATACGCAAAATTCTTACCGAATCGGATACTTTGCTGCCGCAGCCCGAAGCCAAATTTTCGATTATAAATATTTCTCATCGGCAATTTTCAAACATCTTAAAAGTGCATCGAAATGTTGTTTTTATACAAATAGAAAAAGACAAAACCGAGTGCGAAATTTCGTCGAAAACAGATGCGTATTCGTCGCCGCAAACTATTTTATATGTAATTGGCGCAGATGAAAATCAGATAGTTGAAGCATTACAAAAAAGAGCAAATAAAATAATCGATGTTTTTGAACAAGCCGAACTCGAACGCATAAAAAGCGGATTGAGAAAAGTTGAAAACAGCGAACTTCGCAAATTGGTGGAAAATAAATACGGATATTCAATGTATTTTCCGCAAGATTACGATTTATTTGGCGACAAAAACGAATTTATGTGGCTCGGACTGCGCACAACAAAAGGCACAGAAGGCGTGTTTATATACACATATCCGTATAAAAACAAATCGCAACTCACTATGGACTCGTTAATTGCAAAACGCAACGACATTTTACAACAATACGTATTGCTCGACAAAGAACCGCAAGGCAGCGCATACATGACTACAACAACTTACATCGAGCCTTCGTACAACACTCTCACAATAAACGAAGATTTTTTTGCCCGTATTCGCGGGCTGTGGGAAGTTAAAAATGATTTTATGGGCGGTCCGTTTGTAAGTTACACAACCATCGATAAAGAAAAAAATATGGTTATCACTTTCGACGGGTTTGTATATGCCCCAAGCCGTACAAAACGCGATTTGCTGCGCCATATCGAAGGAATTATTTTAACGGTAAAAAAGGTTGTTGGCATTTAGTATTTAAGCGTTGGTATTTGGTTGGCTTTTAAATGGGTAGATTATTTTGGGTTTTTTATCTGTGAAAATCTGTTTTTTTTTCTGTGTGATTAACTTAGTTTATCAAGTTAGAAAGTTTTTAAAGCTATAAAGGTTTTCAAATCCTCAAAAAACATAATTTCACCAAACATCCTGCAAACACTCAACAGGTATTTTTTTGACTTGTGCAAATAAATTAATGTATTTTTGTTTGTCGGCGAAAATAAATTAATTTTGTATCGAAACAAAAGAAATATTGATGAAATTATCAAAACCCATAAAATTACTGACAACGGCAATATTGCTGTTTGTTATTGTGTTTGCAACAAGCAAAATATCAAGTGTTGCCGAGTGGTATATTGCAAATATATATCCGTTGCTTGCGGCTATACTTTCGTTTTTTTCTGCTTTGTTTCCGTTTTCGTTGTTTGATGTTTTTACAATAATTGCAATTATAGCCTTTGTTGCCTTGATTATTTTTATGATTTTTAAAAAAATAAAATTATCAAAAGGCTTGTACACCATAGCATACGCGATTTTGTTTATAATAGCGTATTTTTATTTTTCGTGGGGATTTGCATATTTTCGTGAAGATTTTTACACACGTTGTAAAATTCAAAAATCGGAATATAATTCGGAAAATTTTAAACGGTTTGCAATAAATTTTGTTGATGATGCAAATTCTGCATGCCTTGATACCACTAATATAGATAAGATTTATATAAATAACGAAATAGAAAAACAATACGAAAAATTAAAAGATATTTTGAAAATAAAATATCCAAACGGAAAGCGAAAACCTAAACGTATGCTGTACGAATTTTTGCATACAAAAATAGGCGTTTCGGGATATTTTGGTCCGTTTTTCAACGAAATTCATGTAAACAATTTTGTTTTGGATTTTGAATATCCTTTTACGCTGGCTCACGAAAAGGCGCATCAGTTTGGAGTTGCAAGCGAGGCTGAATGTAATTTGTACGCTTTTATTGTGTGTGCAACAAGCAGCAATGCTCAAATGCGTTACAGCGCTTATGTTTCTACGATGAATTATATTCTTAACGATTATCGAAAAATTTTTCCCGACGACTACAAAAATTTACTTGAAAGTATCGACAACAAAATAGTTAACGATTTAATTGCTATGTCGAAACACTGGATGGAGGCGCGAAATCAAACACTGTCGAATGTGCATAAAGTTGTTTACGATACTTATCTGAAAACAAATAATATAAATTCGGGAATAAAAAATTATTCCGAAGTCGTAAATTTATTAATATCAACATACAATACGCTTGTGAGATGATAAAAATTTTACAAATATTTATTGTTTTTTTTGTATGCGCGTTTTGCTCAACAACGCAGGCGCAAACGTCAAAGCAGCAGTCTAATATACTTCAATATATAATAGAAAACGGCGATACAATTTATTTGATGCATATTGACGAACTAAAAGTGATTGCCTCGCCTAAATTTAAAAATAAACGCGAGTGGAAAAATTATTATCGAATGATTTACAACCTTCCGCGAGTTTATCCGTATGCGCAAATTGCAAAAAATAAACTTGCCGAAATGGATATTCAATTTTCGAAAATCAACAATAAACGGCAACGAAAAGAATATATAAAAGTAGTTGAAAAAGAGATGACTAAACAATACAAATCGGCAATGAAAAATTTAAGCATGTCGCAAGGAAAAATGCTGATAAAACTTATAAATCGCGAAACAGAAACAACCGTTTATCAAATTGTAAGAGAAATGAAAGGCGGATTTTCTGCATTTTTCTGGCAAGGAATTGCAACTATTTTCGGCGCAAATTTAAAGTCTAAATTCGATAAAAACACTGATGATGCCGTTCTCGAAAATCTTATAAATATCTACGAACACGGCGATTACGATGCTCTATACCGAAAAGTTTTTGGAATGGGAATTGACGAACACACAAAACAAATGCAAAAAAAACGAAACAAAAAATAACAAATACAACCATAAAAATTTATGAACGAAAAACGTGCAAAACGAAATAGAACAATAACTTTAACAACCGACGAAATTGCTTTGTACAGCAACAATTTGCTGCACCTGAACACGCCGGCAAAAGTGAAAGACATAACAAATAAAACGATACACGGCGATTTTATGGACGCAGCAAAATATTTCCCCAAAAAATTTATTGATTTGCTGATAATCGATCCGCCGTACAATTTGAACAAAACTTTTGCCGACAAAAAATTCAAGCAACTCAGTTACGCCAAATACGTTGATTATGTAGAATCGTGGTTTTGCCTGCTTTTGCCCATGCTGAAAAAAACGGCATCAATTTATGTTTGTTGCGATTGGAAATCGGCGCAAGCGATATTCGAGGTTTTAACAAAACACACAATCATACGCAATCGCATAACATGGCAACGCGAAAAAGGACGCGGCGCAAAAATGAATTGGAAAAACTGCGTAGAAGATATTTGGTTTGCAACGCTCGGCAACGATTATTATTTTGATGTTGATGCCGTAAAAATTCGCCGAAAAGTATTTGCACCGTATAAAATGAACGGAAAACCAAAAGATTGGGAAGAAACTGCCGATGGAAAATTCAGATTTACATATCCCTCAAACTTTTGGGACGACATTTCCGTTCCATACTGGTCGATGCCCGAAAATACCGATCATCCCACGCAAAAACCCGAAAAACTTTTAGCCAAACTTATACTTGCAAGTTCGCGCGAAGGCGATTTTGTATTCGACCCGTTTTTGGGTTCGGGAACTACGTCGGTGGTTGCAAAAAAATTAAAACGAAAATATTGCGGCATCGAATTTAATGAAGAATATTGCGTTTTAGCCGAAAAACGTTTGCACATAGCCGCAACCGACAATAAAATTCAAGGATATGCTGACGGCATTTTTTGGGAACGAAATTCGCGGATTTAAGTTTTTAAAGTTTGTCAAGTTTTTAAAGTTATAAAGTTTGTCAAGTTATCAAGTTTTTAAAGTTTATCAAGTTTTTAAAGTTGTAAAGTTTGTCAAGTTTGTGGCAGCTTTGTTTATTTTTTTACCACAAAGAACACGAAGTTTTTCACAAAGAACACAAGATTTTTATACCAATAATTTCCCCGTTCGGACGAGGCTCTGCCTTGTTCGCACTATAACGCAGGTTCTACCTGCAAAGCAATTTATATAGAATATTATAAACTAAATAAAATCTAAATATGATGAAAAAAATAATTTTACAAATTACAGCAATATTGCTGATTATGGCAGGTAGTTTTGCTTGCGGA
>JAITPP010000139.1 GCA_031289385.1 Prevotellaceae bacterium
GTAAAGCAACAAAAAACGTGCCAAGATGATATTTTTTGAATAAATTTGATTTTTTAAAATTATTTACACTGTGTTCGACTTGATTTTGTGCATAAATTTAATATCCCGTAAAGAACAGAGATTAATGATTAGTGATTAATGATTAGTGATTAATGATTAATGATTAGTGATTAATGATTAGTGATAAAGTTTACTTCATTCTTCATTCTTACCTCTTCATTCTTCATTCTTACCTCTTCATTCTTAATTCTTAATTTATAAGATACTAACGGCTATATTTTAAAAATTGTTTTTTTAAGATATTTTATTATAACTTTGCTACGTTTTAGAAACACTCAACGGACTTCGGTGTTTTCTGAAATGCAAAACATAAAAATGAATTTTCAAGAAGTCCATAAAATATTTTAAACGTCTAAATTAAAGTCTTATGAAATCAAAATTATCATTTATGGTTGATGTCTTTTTACAATACGGTAGTGTAATTGTTAAAAAGATAAAAGTTTTATCTGTTTTATTACTTATTTTGTTGGTATATACCAATTGCACAAAAGAAAAAATAGATGATGTTGTCGCATCTACAATAAAAGTAGAATATACCTCGTCGAATTTGGATTTTGGCAATCCCGAACGCGGCATAGCATCGTTTTATGATGGACTGATGGGCGGCGACGGATTGTCTGAAAGTTGGCTGAAAGGAGAAAGAGAAGTGTATCATCCCGAAATAACATTGTTGTACAGATGTTATTATATGAATAATTTCAGGTCGTCGCCTCTACCTGAAAGCGCGTTGGAATCTTTTGATACGGATATGGAAAAACTCAGAAAATACGGTTTTAAACTTGTGCTGCGTTTTGCCTATACATGGGATAGCGAACCTGATGCGCCACTTAATATAGTGCTGATGCATATCGAACAGTTGAAACCGCATTTGATAAAAAATGCAGATGTAATTGCTGTTATGCAAGCAGGATTTATAGGACCGTGGGGCGAATGTCATAGTTCGCAAAACGGGCTTGATGATCCGGCTGTAAAAGCGCAGATATTCGATAAAATTCTTGAATCGCTGCCACAAAGCAGAGCCGTGCAATTTCGTCGTCCATTATTCAAAACAGAATACGTAAACCGCACAAATCCGATAACGGCGGCAGAAGCATTTTCAGGACAGAAATTTGCTCGTATAGGGCATTTTAACGATGGTTTTTTAGGAAGCATCAACGATGTGGGAACATATATAAATATTGAGGCAGAAAAAGCCTATCTTAGTCAAGATTGCTTGTACGTTCCCATAGGCGGCGAATTTAGCGCTACCACAGAGTTTGATGGATATGGAATTTTTGCTACCGCAACAACAGCCTACAATGAAATGCGCTATTTGCATTACGATTTTTTATACGGAACAAGCGCTACTTGGGATCAAGATCCAACTACCAGAGATAAAATACTTAGAGAAATGGGATACCGATTTGAACTTATTTCGGGCGAATATACCAACGAACTTTCGCCCAAAAGTAGTTTTACCGCCAGCATTGCTTTGAAAAATGTCGGTTTTTCTGCTCTTTTTAACGAGCGAAACGTAGAACTGATACTAAAAAACACCCAAACCAACGAAATATATAAAGCAAAATTAAATATCGATCCTCGTTTTTGGCAGCCCGAAACAGAAAGTACAATAGATGTAACATTAGGTATTCCGTCGGATATTGCTATTGGCGACTACAAACTTTACCTCAATATGCCCGATATCGCAGAAACAATACAAGACAATCCCTATTTTTCCGTTCGCTTTGCCAATGAAAATGTATGGGAATCGGAAACAGGATATAACGATTTGCTTACCACAATAACAATAAAAGAAAATACGCACACACCAATTTACAGCGGCAACAATTTTTTTGAAAAGTAAAGAGAGAAAGAAATAAAGAATGAAGAGTGAAGAATTTTACGACACAGATAAAAAGTTAATTACTGAATACGGAATACGGATTACTGAATACGGATTACAGAATACTGAATACTGAATACTGAATACGGATTAAAAAATAAAAGCATTATGAAAAAAATACTTTTTATAGCAATGATTTTTGTGTCGAGTTTGTTGCTTGCTCAAAATACAAAAACGTACGATTATATCTACGGTTATTGCGAAGGACTTGCTATAGTTAAATTAAACGGCAAATGGGGATGTATAGACTCAACAGGCAAAGAAATTATTTCTTTGAATTACGATTTTATAACTGGTTTTGGCGAAGAATTTTTGATTGTAAAATTAAACAACAAATGTGGATTTATCGACAAAACAGGCAACGAAGTTATTCCTTTTATTTATGATGATGTAGGGCATTTTAACAAAGGGCTTGCGGTTGTAAAATTAAACAACAAATACGGCTATATTGACAAAACAGGCAAAGAAGTTACTCCTTTGATTTATGATGCTGCTAACTGTCATTTTAATAACGGGCGTGCAACTGTAATGCTAAACAACAAATACGGCTATATCGACAAAACAGGCAAAGAAGTTATTCCTTTGATTTATGATAATACATGGAATTTCAGAAAAGGGCTTGTACCTGTACAATTAAACAAAAAATGGGGATTTATAGACACAACAGGAACAGAAATTATTTCATTAAAATATGATAATGTATGGCATTTTTTCGAAGGACTTGCACCTGTATTATTAAATGACAAATGGGGATTTATAGATACAACAGGAACAGAAGTTATTCCTTTTATTTATGATGAAACAGGGTATTTTATAGAAGGGCTTGCCAAAGTTAAATTAAATGGCAAATGCGGATTTATAGACAAAACAAAAACAGAAGTTATTCCTTTCATTTATGATGATGCATGTAATTTTATTGAAGGGCTTGCCAGAGTTAAATTAAACGGCAAATGGGGATTTATAGATAAAACAGGCACAGAGATTATTCCTTTTATTTATGATGATGTAGGGACTTTTATAGAAGGGAGTGCAACGGTAAAATTAGATGGCAGAGAATTTTATATCAATAAAAACGGAAATGAAATAAAAAAATAAACAAAGGGGCACTCCTCATCTCATTATCAAACAATTTTAAAATAAAAGCATTATGGAAAAAAATACTTTTTATAGCAATGATTTTTGTGTCGAGTTTGTTGCTTGCTCAAAATACAAAAACGTACGATTATATCTACGGTTATTGCTATTGGCGACTATAAACTTTATCTCAACATATCCGATGTTGCAGAAACATTACAAGACAATCGCTATTTTTCTGTTTGCTTTGACAATGAAAATTTATGGAAATCGGAAACAGAATATAATTATTCCAAAATAAAAAATTATAATATTTTTTTTAACTTTGTACGTTTTAAATACATTTTATCATTATGGAAAATGAACAAATGCTTGTTGATATAGAAAAAATTATCAAATTAAAAAGCCCGTTTTTGGCTAAAATATTGCCGAAATTTGTAATTCGTTACATTAAGCGCATTGTGCACGAAACCGATGTAAATTATGTTTTATCAAATTACGGACATCTTAAAGGTATTGATTTTGTGAACGCTACGCTCAACGAATTAAACATATCGTACATAGCCAAAGGTATTGATAATATTGACAACTCGCAAGATGCGCGTTTTATTTTTGCATCAAATCATCCGCTTGGCGCATTGGATGGGCTTGTGTTGATGAGCGCAATAGGCAAGCGTTTTAACAACAATGTAAAATTTGTTGTAAACGATATTTTGATGAATCTCAAACCGCTTGAACCTGTGTTTATTCCCGTAAACAAACACGGGCGGCAAACAACCGATTACACAAAACAATCAACCGACGGTTATGCTTCGGATTCGCAAATTTTATATTTTCCCGCAGGCTTGTGTTCGCGAAAAATAAAAGGGAAAATAATTGATTTGGAATGGAAAAAAAACATAATTGGGAAAGCGCAACAATATCACAGAGACATTGTCCCTGTTTACTTTTCGGGAAAAAATTCAAACTTTTTTTATCGCTTGGCTAATATCCGAAAAAAATTGGGAATAAAAGCAAACTTAGAAATGTTTTATTTGTCGGATGAGTTTTTTAAACAAAAAAATAGTAACTTTGAACTCGCTTTTGGAGAGCCGATAAAATTTAGTACTTTTGACAAAACCAAATCGCAGGTTGATTGGATAAATTTTGTGCGGCAAAAAACATATTCACTTGGCGAAGAAATAGAAAAAATGAAAAAATTAAATAAAAAACAAATTAAATAATAATGCGTATGGAACCTATAATTGCACCTGTCGATAGAAATATAATTGAAACAGAACTTACTGTTGATAAGTATGTTCGCGACACAAACAATGGCGGAAATAAATTATATGTTGTAACTTATGAAGATTCGCCCAACACGATGAACGAAATAGGACGTTTGCGTGAATTATCGTTTCGTACTGCCGGCGGAGGAACAGGCAAAAATTTGGATATTGATGAATTTGATATTCAAAAAAATCCTTACAAACAACTGATTGTTTGGAATCCTCGCGACAGAGAAATTGTTGGCGGATACCGCTATATTTTGTGCGAAAGCAATAATATTGACGAACTTGCAACTGCCGAACTGTTTATTTTTACTCAAAAATTTATTGACGAGTACATGCCCAAAACAATAGAACTCGGACGCTCGTTTGTGCAGCCAAAATATCAGAACAATATTTATGCGCTCGATAATTTGTGGGACGGGCTTGGTGCGCTGGTGGTAAAATATCCCGAAATAAATTATTTTTTCGGAAAAGTTACAATGTATGTTTCGTATAACATTGCCGCACGCAACCTTTTGCTGTATTTTTTGCGTAAATATTTTCACGATAACGAAGAACTTGTTTTGCCTATCCATCCGCTACTTACGTATGCACGCCGCGACGAAATGGAACAAATATTTACAGGTAAAAATTACAAAGAAGATTATAAAAATTTAACAAGAAAAATTCGCGAAAACGGCGAACATATACCACCGCTAATAAATTCGTACATGAAACTTTCGCCATCGATGAAAATATTTGGCACGGCGTTAAATCCGGGTTTCGGCGGAGTTGAAGAAACAGGAATTTTGATAAAAATAAGCGACATTTACAGCGAAAAACTCGAACGTTATATTGGTCCGTTGCGCAAACTTCGCAGACGAATAAAATGGTTTCGGCGAAGATAATTTTTTGTTGATTTGTTTCAATGTTTAATTGTTGATTTGGTTTTTGTTGATTAGAACAGGATACAGAAAATGTTTATGAAAATTAAATCTTCGCGAAAGTAAAAAATAAAAATTATGAAAAAAAACATAGTAAATTTACTTGTAAAATTTTCTAAAAACAACAATTCGCAATCATTAAAAATTGTATCATTAATGATTGGAGTAATATTTTTCTTAATTATTTTACCTTGCATTTTTATTTTGACAGGTTTAGCGATTGATAAATATTTTATGATAAACGTAAATAGAAATGTTGAAATAATTATTTCAATAATATTTACTCTTATCGGTTTGTTATTCTTGTTGTTGACGGCAATAATTCAATGGAAAATCGGCAATGGTACTCCTGCTCCAAATGCGCCAACGCAAAAATTAATTATTTCGGAAACTTATAAATATTGCAGAAATCCGATACAATTTGGAGCAATGTTGTACTATTTAGGTACAGGAACATTTTTTGGCGGATTTACTGTTGGAATGGTAAGTTTTATATTAGGATTTATTTTTGGCAGTTTATACCATAAATTTATTGAAGAAAAGGAATTAGAAATAAGATTTGGAAGTGAATATATCGAATACCGAAAAAACACGCCATTTTTGTTTCCAAAACTAATTTGGCGTAAAGCAAAGGCAGCGGATTGTAAACAATAAAACTATGAAATGCTTTCAAAAAAACAACTAATTTTCCAAGAGCAATATCTTTAAGTTGTTTATGTTTTTTTGATTTGTTTTTTGTTGATTTTTGATGATGTGGAAAATATTTTACAAAAATTAAATTTTATCAAAACCAGAGATTAATAAAAAATTATTACCTTTGCAAAAGTAAAAAGATAAAAATCATGGAAACAAAAGTTGTGAAAACAGCAACAAAAAAAGAGTCGAACGAAACAAAGAAAAAATCAAAAATAGCCTTGTATTGGGAAAGAAAAAACAGGTTAAAATTTAAGATTTTAGATATGCGGGCAATATTAAAATAATTGCCTTATGAGATATTATTTGGATACTAATGTATTAATCTTTATTTTGTCGGATAATCAATACGAAATAAGTGCAGTAGTTTCCGACATATTGGTTGATTATGCAAATAATTTTTATGTTAGTTCTACCGCTGTTCAGGAATTAATATTATTGCATAGGATAGGAAAAATCAAAGACAAAAAATATAAATCGGAAGAGAATATATTGCGCGAAATAAAAAATTCAGGCATTGAGATAGTCTTTTTTAACGAGCATCATTTTTCTCGTTATATTCAATTAAAAACGATAGAAAAACACAAAGACATGAACGACCATGCAATTATAGCCCAAGCAATTTCCGACAAAATACCAATTATCTCTGCCGACCACGAATTTAAAAACTATATTTCACAAGGATTAAATTTAGTTTTTAATAAGCGATAGTTAAAAGTTTTAGATAAAATAAAAACCCTCTTATTTGAGGGCTTTTTTATTGGCGTAGCGTACTTTTGCTATATATTTTTTGCGAAAACAAGCGGTGTTCTATTCAATTTATTTATATTTTTCAACTGTTTTAATTAATTGTTCTGCATAATTATATATGTCATCTATTGATGATATTTTATTGTGATTTTCTTTTTTATTTTCATCAAAAAATGTTATTCTCTTGTTTGTTGGCGAATTGAAATAAAAACGGCAAATGGTTTTTCTGTTGTTATCATCAACAAAAAC
>JAITPP010000185.1 GCA_031289385.1 Prevotellaceae bacterium
CACAAAGGCACAAAGTTCACAAAGTAATTTTTTATAAAAATATTTATAATCTTTGTGCCCTTCGTGTCTTTGTGGGAGAACAAAAAAGCCCCTCTATAAATAAAAATGAAATAGCACTTTTACAAAAAATCGTATTCATAATTATTTTTCTAATAGTCAATAATTAATAATCAATTAATTAATATCCCACAAAGGCACAAAGTTCACAAAGTAATTTTTTATAAAAATATTTATAATCTTTGTGCCCTTCGTGTCTTTGTGGGAGAACAAAAAAGCCCATAAATAAAAATGAAATAGCACTTTTACAAAAAATCGTATTCGTAATTATTTTTCTAATAGTCAATAATAAATAATCAATTAATATCCCACAAAGGCACAAAGTTCACAAAAAAATATTTTAGCCGTCATTGCCAAATATCACTGACACACTCCGCTGCTCGCTTTTAATGAGCCTGTTTTTGCACCCAGATTTTTGTTATTTCGCCAAACACTATTTTGTGATAATCGTGCGCTTCGGCGTAACCATCTTCTATAAACTGTTTGTTGTCAGGCGAGTAAAAATCGTCGGGGCTGACGGTTGTGATTTGTGAAAGGCTACATTCAAACACCAAACGCGCTTCTTTGTAAGTCATATTTCCCAGCGGAGTTTGCACGGCTGTGAGCGTAGTTTCTTGCATTTTTTGACTGTCTCTGCCGCTTTTGCTGCCGAGAAAAAGCACTTGCTCTTTATATTCGTCGGGGAAAAACGACAATGTGTAGGTGGTGTCGCGCCGCATCAGTTCCAGCGTGTAGCGATTGGCGCGTAGAACACACCACGCAGCAGGTTGTTGAAATAAAATGCCGATGCCGCCCCAACCGGCAGTCATCGAGTTGTAGTGAGTTGAGTCGCCTGCCGTAATCACGGTAAAATCTTTGCTAAACAACTTGAAAACATTGTCGGTAAGTTCGTTGGGTGTAATTTCAGTAAATAATTCTTCAAAACTCATGGCTTTAAAATTTTGTTGTTCGCCGTTGCCGCAAGATGCCAACATGGCTACGCAGATAATTGATAATAAGGATTTTTTCATAAAAATATTTTTTTAAAATTGAAAATATGTTGTTTGTATGTTTGCGCTTGTCAAGTTTCACAATATTGTTGATGAACTTGAAATTTTATAACGCAAAGTTAAAATTTATTTTTCAACCGAAAAATTTAAATGTGTTACGACTTCGTGTTTTAGCATCTTTTAACTTGATAACATTGAGTTCTACTCGTTTGTATTATGAAAACAACAGATAAATCAATTACGAATTAAGAATTACAAATTACGATTTTGCAGAATATAAAAACCTTTACAAACTTTACAACCAAATACCAACGACTAAATACCAAATACCAACGACTAAACCCCAAAATCCCTCTGTCGCATTGCTTCAAATGCGATTATGGCTGTTGATACCGAAACATTTAGCGAGTCGATAGCGCCGCGCATTGGAATTTTTATTCCTGCGTTTGCATTATTTATCCAAAAGTCGCTTAATCCGTCGGCTTCGGTTCCCATAACCACAGCGCAGGCTTGCGACATATCGGTTTGATGATAAAACTGTGCGGCGTTTAGTTGGGCGGCGTATATTGATATTTTTTTTGATTTCAAAAATTCAAAACATTGTGGCGATGTGCATGTTACAACTTGCTGCGTAAACAAACATCCTATGCTTGACCTGATTGCGTTTGGATTGTAAATATCGCAAAGATTATCGCAAACTATTACGGCATCGGCTTTTGCGGCATCGGCGGTGCGAAGAATTGCGCCGAGATTTCCGGGTTTTTCTACCGATTCGAGAACTATTATAAACGGATTTTCGGATAAGCGTATATCCGTTAAATTCAGCGATTTGGCATTTACTATTGCAAAAAGTCCGTCCGAATTTTCGCGCAAAGCGAGTTTTGCAAACACATCTTTCGAAACTTCAATTATTTGTTGTGCTGCTGTAAAATCGGCGTTTACTGCATCTTGGCTCACAAAAAGCGTTTCTATGGCGTATCCGTTTGCTGAGGCGAGTTTTATTTCGCGTAAACCTTCGATTGTAAATTTGTTTTGCGCCCGCCGTTCGCGCGATTTATTGTGCAGTGTTACTGCATCTTTTATTTTTTGATTTTGTAAAGATGTTATCACTCCGAATCTTTTTTATTTTCTTTTTCTTGTTTGCTTTTGAAGTATTTTATACAGTCTTTGTCAATAAACATAAGGTATATACAATAACTAAAAATAGCAATTGGGATGAAAAACAATAGAGCATTGTTCGACCATTTAATATTTTCTAAAAAAAATACTACTGCAAAATAATCTCCAACAACAAATAATATTGTTGTAATCCACTTAGCAATATTTTTGCCGTCAATAACAAATCCAAACAAGACCATTTGTATTAATATAATAGATAATGGCATTGTTTGGCGAGAATTTTCTAAAAGGAACACAAAATAAATCAGCCCTTCAAGTGCCAATAACGAAATAAATGAAATTAATAATTT
>JAITPP010000216.1 GCA_031289385.1 Prevotellaceae bacterium
CGCCGCGCCGTTTCATTAATTGAACCTGCTCTTCGTCGAGGCGCATAATACCGCCATACGAGTCGGCAGGCTTGTTGTGTCCTATAACAAAGCAATTCGACAGCGACGATATTTGATGGTTATTGCCTATGCCTGTCATTGGACCTCCTTGCGGAATTATATATTTAAAATCTTTTAATACTTCTAATATTTCGTCAAACGATAGAGGATTGTTGTATTTATTTTCTATGCGTTTAAATTCGGCAGCCAATCTACGATGCATATCTTCGGGCGATTTTTCGTAAATGTTTCCAAACGAGTCTTTCATTGCATATTTGTTAATCCACACCGAAGCGGCAAGTTCATCGCCTTTAAAGTATTCGATACTTGCTTTCAATGCCTCGTTGTAAGAGTAAGTTTGCATTTTGTTTTCTTTGGGTTGTTCATTGTTTTGATTGTCCAAGTCCAAAAAAGTAGTTTGTTTTGCTGTCATAATTTATATGTATGTTTTTTGCTTTATTAATCGAAAATTCATGAGAAAATTCGGTTACGAAGTTACTACGATAAGATGAAACAATTCAAATTTTGGCGAATAGTTTTACTAACACTTTTTTAACAAAGCACGTTTTCAGCCAATAAGCAAGCGTTTAAGCAAAATTTATTTTGAGGATGCGGATGAAGTTTTAACGCAAGTAATTTTTGTTATTTGGAAAGTGCAGTTCATTTATTTTAAAAGTCAGGATAAGTACAAGACGTTTGATGAAGTCAAAAAAAATATAATTGAAAATAGGCAAATTAATTTCTGATGAAATATTTATTTCAATATGCTCTTGTAAATATGTTGTCGATTGTCAGTTTTGGACAATGTTGTAATTGGTATAAGAAAGGTTATCAACATTTTTTAAAATCAAAAAAAATCTGCGTAAATCTGTCATATCTGCGTCATCTGCGTGCCTTTTTAAATCATCAAATCAACAACTAAACAAATCAACAACTAAACAAATCAACAACTAAACAAAAAACAATAAACCAACTAAACAAAAAAACATTTAATTATCTCATTAAAAAACTTTTTGTATCTTTGTAAATTAGATTAGAAATTAAAAAATTTAATGACAGAAAAATTATTGGTTATCGAAGATATTGATATTGTTAAGTTGTACGGAATAAATAACGTAAACTATAATTTCATTGTTTCGCAATTTCCTAAACTTAAAATTATTTCGCGCGGAGGTGAAATTCGCGTAATTGGCGATGATGCAGAAATAGAACGTTTCGAAAATAAATTAAACATCATCACCGAATATTTGTTGAGGCAGGGAAATTTGACGGAGTCGATGCTGGCGGATATTTTTTTGAAAGAAGAAAATTTTGAAACAGGCAGCAATATCAATACAAACGACATAATTGTTTACGGAAACAACGGACGAATAATTCGCGCCCGCACCGAAAATCAACGGAAACTTGTAGAATTTTACAAACAAAACGATTTACTGTTTGCCGTTGGTCCGGCAGGTTCGGGAAAAACTTATACGGCTATTGCGCTTGCCGTATGTGCGTTGCGCAACAAAGAAGTTCGCAAAATTATTCTTACCCGTCCGGCAGTTGAGGCAGGAGAGAGGCTCGGATTTTTACCCGGCGATTTTAAAGAAAAACTCGACCCGTATTTGCAACCTTTATACGACGCATTAAATGACATGATTCCGCCGCGCAAACTTCAAACATATATTGAAGATGGAACGGTACAGATAGCGCCGCTTGCATATATGCGCGGGCGCACGCTGGATAACGCTTTTGTGATACTTGATGAAGCGCAAAATACAACTCTTAATCAGATAAAAATGTTTCTTACGCGAATGGGATGCAATGCCAAATTTATTGTTACAGGCGACGTTACTCAAATTGATTTGCCTTTCAAAAACGATTCGGGATTGCTGATAATTCGCCGAATACTTGCAGATGTAAAAAACATAGGATTTATTGATTTCGACAACAGCGATATTATCAGACATCCTTTGGTAAAAACGATTATCAACGCTTTTGAAAAAAATGAAGAAAATAACAATAATAAAAATAAAAAACGATGAAATCTATTGTAAAAACAGAATTTGATTTTTCAAAACAAACAGGCAAATATGTAGGCAAAGTGCGCGACGTATATAGCATTGCCGACGATATTTTAGTAATGATTGCTACCGACAGAATTTCGGCATTTGATGTTGTGTTGCCCAAAGGAATTCCTTACAAAGGACAGGTATTAAACCAAATTGCATCAAAATTTTTGGATGCAACGGCGGATATTGTTCCAAATTGGAAAATTGCATCGCCCGACCCAATGGTAACGGTGGGATATAAATGTCAGTCGTTTCCTGTTGAAATGATTGTTCGCGGTTATCTTACGGGAAGTGCGTGGAGAGCCTACAAATCGGGCAGTCGCGAAATTTGCGGAGTGAAAATTCCCGACGGAATGCGCGAAAATCAACAATTTGAAAAACCGATAATAACGCCTACAACCAAAGCAGAACTTGGCACGCACGATGAAGATATTTCGCGCGAAGAAATTATTTCGAAAGGTTTGATTTCGGAAGAAGATTATTTGAAACTCGAAAAAATTACGCTTGCATTGTTTGAACGAGGCAGCGAAATGGCGAAAAAACAAGGATTAATACTTGTTGATACAAAATATGAATTTGGAAGACTCGACGACGAAATTTATCTTATCGACGAAATTCACACACCCGATTCGTCGCGATATTTTTATGCCGACAGTTATGCCGAAAATTTTAAAAACGATAAACAGCAACGCCAATTATCAAAAGAATTTGTGCGAGAATGGCTGATGGAAAATAATTTTCAAGGCAAGCAAGGACAACAAATTCCCGAAATGACAGACGAAATTGTTGAAAATATTAGCAATAGATACATCGAATTATATGAAAATATTGTTGGCGAAAAATTCAAAAAAACAGATTACACCGCCGATATTTATGTTCGTATCGAAGAAAACATAAAAAATATGCTGGTTAGACTTGTTTTTTAATTTGTAATTTCACAAAAAATATACAATAAAATGAAAAGAAAAATGTTGAAATATCTATTGCCGTTTGCTTTGCTATTGTTTGTTTTTTCTGCTTTTTCACAAGTTGAAATAAAAAAATCGACAGAAAAAATACGCATTGGCGACAATATTTATTACGTTCATCTTGTAAAACAAGGTGAAACAATTTATTCGCTTTGCAGAGTTTATGGCGTTTCGCAGGATGAACTTATATCGATTAATCCGCAACTGTCGCAAGGCTTGAAAGCAAATCAACGATTGAAAATTCCCGATAAAACGGAATCAAAATCCGAAATAGCAAAAACGGTAAAAAACGAAACAAAAATTACTGCTGATGCAAATAAAAAAAATGAAATTGATACAAAAAATATTGATTCCGAAACAACACCATCGGCTATAAAACACAAGGTAAAAAGCGGCGATGACATTGAGTCGATAGCAAAAAAATATAATTGTTCGGTTGAAAGTATTTTAAAATATAATGCGTTTTTAAATCAAAAAACAAAATTAAAAAAAGGACAGTATCTTACTGTTTATCCCAATGACAACGCGATAGAAAACGAAAATATTGTAGAAAATACAACACCGCAAGACACAATAATTACAGAAAATAAAGAGTTGTTTGATGTTGATTGTAACGCAAATTTATACTCGGACGATACGCTGAACGTGGTATTATTATTGCCCATGAAAACTGCAATTATAAACGACAATCAGATAAAAAATCAACGCAACAGTTACGATTTTATTGAGTTTTACGAAGGTTTTCTTTTGGCAATCGACTCGTTAAAGCGCAATAATATTTCGGTAAATATTAAAACTTTTGATGTGAACGATGCAAAAACATTAACCGCGCTTGATTCAACAGTATTTGAAACTGCGCAATTAGTAATCGGCAATATTTCTAAAACCATGATGAGCGCGTTCACAAAAATTGCAAATCAATATAAAGTGCCGATTGTTTCAACGTTTTCTCACGAAACGGAAAATATTGCATCCGAAAATAAATATTTTATTCAGGCGTTCACGCCCTTAGAACTTCAAACCGAAAAACTTAATAAAATATTGTGCGATTGCAATGCCGACGAAAATATTGTTATAATTTACGAAAAAATAACCGATTCGATAGGCTACAATAATTTTTTGAAATCGCTTAAAAACTGCGAAAAACAAACAAATACATATAAATATATTTTGAAAAGTTATAACGATGGTTTGAAAAATGTGCTGAAAAAAGACACCAAAAACAACATCTTTGTAACATCCAACAGCAACGTTTTTGTTATGGATGTTTTGTCGAAACTGAATGCACTTTCGATAAGCATGAAATGTGACATAACGGTTTACGGCTCGTCGCGCTGGAAAACGTTTGAAAGCAGTTTGAATTTCGACTATATTCACAATTTAAATTTGACTACGATACAACCGTTTTTTGTAGATTACAATCGCGCCGAAGTGAAAAATTTTATAGCAAAATACAGATATTATTACAAAGGCGACCCATCAAGTTTTTCGTTTCAGGGTTACGATTTAGGGCTTTATTTTGTTGATAAATTATCTAAATACGGAAATAATTTTATCGACTGTATAACAAACGAAGAAGTATCAACTCTTTTGCAAACGCGATTTAAATTCAGCAAAACTAAGCCGCAAAGCGGTTTGGTAAATACCGAATCGCTGTTGCTTAGAAATACAAAAGATTTTAGTGTTGTTGTTGAATAAAATTGCGTTGATTTTTGCATTTGTTTATTTTGAAAAACATATATTTTTCAATCAAATGTTTTATAAAATTTAAATTTCAAATGACTTATTCCGAAACTACAAATTATCTTTTCAATAGTTTGCCGATGTTTCATCGCATTGGCGCGTTGGCATATAAAGCAAGTTTGGATACAACGCTGAAATTGGATGAAATTTTTGGCAGTCCTCACAAAAAATTTAAATCAATTCATGTTGCAGGAACAAACGGAAAAGGCTCTGTATCGCACATTATTGCTTCGGTTTTGCAAAGCGCGGGCTACAAAGTGGGACTTTATACATCGCCGCATTTAACCGATTTTCGCGAACGAATAAAAATTAACGGAAAAGAAATTTCCGAGCAGGAAGTTATTGATTTTGTAAAATCGTATAAACATATTTTCGACGAACTTCAACCTTCGTTTTTTGAGATGACTGTTGCTTTGGCTTTCGATTATTTTGCAAGGCAGGCTGTCGATTTTGCCGTTGTTGAAGTTGGGCTTGGAGGGCGATTGGATTCTACAAATATTATTTCGCCGCTGTTGAGTGTGATAACAAATATCGGCTTTGACCATACCGAATTTTTGGGAAATACAATTACTGAAATTGCAGGCGAAAAAGCAGGAATTATTAAACCGAAAACACCAATCGTAATTGGCGAATGGAACGACGAATCGGCAATTGTTTTTGCCGAAAAAGCAAAACACGAAAACGCCGAAATTATTTTTGCATCACAATGTATGAAAGCCAATAAAACAAACGGCTGCGACACATATCAGGAATTTGAAATATCTGCGCTGAATAATGATTTTATCGATTTCGAAAATCAGAAAATAAAACTTGATTTACTTGGCGATTATCAACAAAAAAATATAATTACTGCACTTGCGGCTATCGCTGTTTTGCAAAAAAACAATCTTCCGAAAATAAATAATGATGCGATATTCAGCGGATTTGCAAACGCTGCGCAACAAACAGGTTTGCGCGGACGTTGGCAAATTCTTTCAAAAAATCCGCTCACAATTTGCGATACAGGACACAATTCGCACGGCTTAAATTTAAGTATGACGCAGTTGAAATCCATTAAACGCAATAAATTATTTTTTGTTTTTGGAATGGTTGGCGACAAAGATTTAAACACTGTTTTATCGCTTTTGCCGAAAGATGCGTTTTATATTTTTACAAATGCCGATATTCCGCGAGCAATGCCTGCCGTCGATTTGGCGAAACGTTGCGCTGCGGAAAATTTGCACGGCGAAACAATTTCAAATGTAAAAGACGCATTATTTTACGCCCGCAAATCGGCGCAAAAAGATGATGTTATTTTTATCGGCGGCAGCACTTATGTTGTTGCCGAAATTATTGATGTATTAATGTAAATTTTAAAATCGATGTTGCACTTGCGACAGATTTATGCGGATAAAAAACTTTGCGGGCTTTGCGGTAAAGAAAAAGAAATTATCAAATTGATTATTTATTATTGACTATTGATTATTAAACACACAAAAAAAAATTAAATTTAGTGATGAAAAATAAGGCTAAAACTTTTTTTGAAGTGCTATTCCGCCTGAAAGGCGATATTTTCATAACCGCAGGTAAGGCGTCAGCCGCAACCTGCGGGAGTAAATGCCACACAACAATCACTGCCTGAGAGGCAGGATTTTCCGCACAAGTCCTGCCTTTCAGGCAGTTTATTGC
>JAITPP010000232.1 GCA_031289385.1 Prevotellaceae bacterium
GGCGAGCCGTTAGTTTTTTTTGCGGGGCGGGTAATGTTTCCAATACATTCCGTAACAGGCAGAGTTATAGGATTTGGCGCACGTACACTTAGCGTCGAAAAAAATATTGCAAAATATAAAAATTCACCCGAATCGGCTGTTTATGTGAAAAATAAACTTCTTTACGGATTGTTTTTTGCAAAAAATTCAATCGTGAAAAAGCAAAAATGTTATTTGGTTGAAGGTTATACGGATGTTATTTCGATGTATCAGTCTGGAATTGATAATATTGTAGCGTCGTGCGGAACGTCGCTGACTGTTGAACAGGCAAAACTTATTCGGCGGTTTTCGCCCGAAGTTACGGTTATGTACGATGGCGATTCGGCTGGTATTCACGCCTCGTTGCGCGGAATTGATATTTTGCTCGAAGAGGGATTAACCGTAAAAGTTGTACTTTTTCCCGATAACGAAGACCCTGACTCGTTTGCACGAAAACATTCGGTATCAGAAATTGAAGATTTTCTCGCCAAAAACGAACAGGATTTTATAGTTTTCAAAACAAACCTTTTGCTGGCTGAATGTCAAAACGAGCCATCGAAAAAAGCCAAAGTAATAGGAGATATTATACAGTCAATAAGCATTATACCCGATAATATCACCCGCATGATTTATGTAAAAGAATGTGCACGAATGTTTGATGCCGACGAAAATACTCTTGTTGAAGAAGTGAAACGCGAACGTGCAAAAAAATATTACGGCAAAGAATACAAAGACATTAAACCGCTGATTGAAAATAAGAAACGACAAACAACAAATATTACTCCCATAATAAGCGAAAGTTGCGATGAAGAAGAAAAAGGACTTGCATATTTTCTTTTGAAACACGGAAACAGACCTTTGTTTGAAAACAATCAAGGCAGTTTTGATACTGTTGCTCAATATATTATAGGCGAATTAAAAAAAGATAGCATTGTGTTGCAAAACGATTGCTATAAACGCATTTTTGTAGAATATGAAAACCTTTTGAATCAGAACGTTGAATTTTCGATAAAACATTTTATAAATAATATCGACAAACAAATTTCGGAATTTGCAGTTAATATTATTTCCGACGAATACGAATTAAGCGAAATATGGAAACGCTTCGGCTCTAATCTTTTACCCGAAGAAAACGAATTAAAACACACAATTCCGCGCGCAATAACCGTTTACAAACTAAAAATACTTTCGCAAGTTATCGACAAATTCAAAGAAGAACTAAACACCAGCATTGCCAACAACAACACCGAAAAAACATCTTTGATAATAAAAAAAATAATGAACCTCAACAAAATGCGCAACGAAATATCAAAGGAATTGAAAAGAGTGGTTTCGTAAGAGGCAAGAAGTTAGAGAAGTTTTCAAATCAACAAAAAACAAATCAACAAATCAACAACTAAGCAACTCAGCAAAATAATCTCTCGAAAAATCGCTCATATCAACGTCATTTGCAAAAATTCCGTAAACGCTTGAGCCTGTGCCCGACATTGATGCGTAAATTGCGCCTCTACTGTAAAGATTTTCTTTTATACGTTTGATTTCGGGATATTGCGAAAAAACAGTCGTTTCAAAATCGTTTTTCAAAAAATATTTCCACTCTTCAATTGGTTTCGACACAATATCTGCAATGCGCAATGTCGGCTGTTTGGGCGTTATATTTGCATAAGCCTGAGCCGTACTGACAAATATATCAGGCTTTACCACAACAAGATAATATCCGCTTAAACTTACATTAACGTCGTTCATAATTTCGCCTTTTCCGCTTGCCGATTGCGGTTTGTTTTTCACAAAAAAAGCGCAGTCGCTACCGATTTGCGCGGCATATTGCATCAATTTTTCATCGTTAATATTCAACGAAAACATTTTATTCAACATAATTAAAACGTTCGCAGCATCGGCAGAGCCGCCGCCCAAACCTGCACCAAACGGAATTTTTTTATAAAGAAAAATATTGACTTCGGGAATAGAAAAATCTTTTTTTATAAGCCGCAATGATTTCATGCAAAGATTATTATCGGAATCTTCGTTTATAATAATTCCCGAATTAAAAAGCGCAGACGTATTGCTTTGCGATTCTTCAATTTCGAGAACATCGCAGAGCGGTATGGGATAAAAAACGGTTTCGATATTGTGAAAACCATCGCAACGTTTTTCGATAACATTAAGCCCTAAATTTATTTTTGCATTTGGAAAAACAATCATAAAAAAATAATTATTTGCAAAGATGTGAAAAAAAATAAGATTTTTTGTCGCCGTATTATTTTTTTTTGTAATTTTGTGATTGAAAAATGTGAATGTTGTGATTTATTGTGTAATTGAAAACAAGCGATTTTTTACCATAAACGCAAAATAATCAAATTAATAAACTGACAGAAACAAACAAAACATAATCATAAAATATAAAAGCATGAAGAACAAATTAAAAACATTATTGTTTGCAGTATTGGCAAGCATGGTATTTATCGGATGCGGCGGCGGCGGTAATTTATCTCCAAAAGAAGTTGCAGAAAAAGCAATTAATGCAGCTAAAAACTACGATTACAAAACGTTGAAAAATTACGTTGTAAAATCACAGATTCCGGCTATTGAGGAAGCGGAAAAATCAAATGACGAATCGTCTGAGGATAAAGAACTGCGTGAAAGTGCAATATTCGAAGTCATTTCAGAAACAATTTCGGACGATGGAAATTCGGCAACCGTTAATGTTAAAATTACCGTAGGTGATAATTCTTTTGAAAACGATCTTGACTTGGTTAAAGAAGACGGGCAATGGAAAGTATCAGATAAATTGCTGTAAATTCATTAAAAATCAAAATAAAAAATAATTTCGAATAAAAATTTGGAAACGTTGATATTTTGACAAATGCAAAAAATAAAACGATGGAGAAAAATCTTTGTCGTTTTTTTATTTTAAAGATATTGTAATATTCGTAATCATATACTTGATTTTTGCGTAAATTTATATTCCAAAAGGCACAAAGTACACAAAGAAATTTTTTATAAAATATTTAAAATCAATAATATAAAAATTTGTGTAAATCCTTTCAATCAGCGTTATCAGGGTGCTAAAAACTTTTGAAAAATCTATATAAAATTAAATATATCAAAAAAATAGTTGTAAAATATAAAAATTTTTATCAAATTTGCATCTTAATAATATTTATTTAATTCATAATGACATGAACGATACTATTGTAAATACAACACAAAACGCCCTAACTCAGGCAACCGATTTTCTGAGAACAGACTCAATTACGGTAAAAGAAAAACTTAGTTTTATTGTTTCCGACTTTGTTCCTAAAATTATAGAATGGGCAATTACGGCAGGACTGAAATTGATAGCGGCAATTATTATTATTTCCGTAGGTTTTTGGGTAACCAAAAAAATAACAAAATTATTTGTCAAAGCATTGCAACACCGCAATACCGACCAGCTGCTATGCTCGTTTTTACGTTCAATTTGCAATATCGTGCTTAAAATCATAGTATTGATAATTGCAATTCAGATTTTGGGAGTAGAAACAATGTCGTTTGCCGCAGTGCTTGCTGCTATTGGCGTTGGTATTGGAATGGCGCTTTCGGGAACGTTGCAGAATTTTGCAGGCGGAATTGTTTTGCTGTTATTTAAACCGTTTAAAGTTGGCGATTTCGTTGAATGTCAAAGTTTTTCGGGAACTATTTTGCAAATTCGCATATTTATGACAGAGATAAAAACTCCCGACAACAAAATCGTATTTGTGCCCAATTCAACGCTTATAAGTTCGCCGCTGATAAATTACACAAGAGAAGATATTCGCCGTATTGATATTGATTTTTCGGTTGCTTACGGAACAAATCTGAAACAGGCAAAAGAAATAATAGAAAATATTGCAGCAAACGAAAAAGGCATTTTACAAGAGCCTGCAACCACAACATTTGTGTCGTCGCTTGCCGACAGTTGCGTAATAATCACTATGCGCTCGTGGACAAAAACCGACGATTACTGGACAGTAAAACACAATATGAACGAAAACATTTACAACGCATTCAACGAAAAAGGCATTGATATTCCGTTCCCGCAAATTACGGTACACATGCAGAAATAATTTTTTAAAATGTTGAATTGTTTTTTGTTGATTAGTTGTTGATTTGAAAAAAGCACGCGAATTACGCAGATGGAACGGATTTACGCAGATTTTTATTGTTTCCGAAAGGGCTAATCTTAGCTAACGTATTGTTGTTTCCGAAAGTTTTTTACTTGATGGTCGATATTTGTTTGGGCGGAAAGGCGCAACAGCAAACTTTCCAGAATAAGTTCTATGATTTATTTTGCATTCATGATGCAAATATACTGCTTTTTAGTACGGTTTCGAATACTTATGGGTAGAACCTCGTCCGAACGAGGTGTTAATTATATTTATTTGCATAATCTAAACGATGTTCTATTTTGTCCGAAATAACTATTGAATCACAAGATGGAGGCCAAAAAATAATATCTTCCAATCCAATACTCATTCCTCTAATATGTATTAATGAATCTGCCTTGTATATTGTCATTGTATATTTATTGGCGTCATACCATTCTTTCCATGCTAAGATGTCTTGTTGTAAGAGAGTATATGTTTCTGAATAATAGGGAATATATCCTATGTCTGGATGTCCTTGAATGCCCGTTATGGCAAAAATACATTCATATGCATAACACCTGTCTTGCCAATCTGTTTCCGCTCCGCTTTCATGCATTTTTCCTATAAAACATAT
>JAITPP010000001.1 GCA_031289385.1 Prevotellaceae bacterium
TGCATACTTTAAAATGCTATTTAAATATTGTTTTAATGAAATTTAAAATCGTTTCAATAACGCTTTTTTTCTTACTCAACAAACCGCCCACGATAAAGCCGACAGCCGCGCCGATAATGAAAATAGCAATTACCGAAAATCCGTATTTCGTTTTTTTGTATTCCGTTTCAAACGACTTTATTTCGCTGTTTTTTTGCTCAATTTTCCTTTCGTAATTTGTAATTGATAATTCGTAATTGTAAATTAATCGTTGCAGACTGTCGCAAATTGCGGTAATAATTATTGTATCGCCTGTGCGGTGCAGTTCTACGCTTGCCCGACCGCTTTTCTCTGTGAATTTTGCGCCTGCCGGTAAATTTTCAATCGCTGCAATCAGCACGCTCGCCTGTGCGCGTTGTTCGGGAACTTGCTGTGTTGTAATTTCTTGAAAAATCTGCTTTGTTACCGTTGAATCAACAGTTTTTTCGTGCCGATAATTTTCCTGCCGAACTGCCGACGTTGTAATTTTCTTTGTGCTGCAACTAATAACTAATATTGTTATCAGTAAGCAAACGCTCGTAATAAGCGATTTTTTCCTGTAATTTCTTAATTTGTTTTTCATATTTATCTGCTTTTTCCTGTATTGTTTTTAACGATACCAATTCTGCATGTAGTTTGTATATTTCTTCACGAAACTTTACATTTTCGTCTTGCAATTCTGTAATTTGCTTAAGTAACTTTTCAATTCGCTCCTCAAGCCTGTCAACTACTTTTTGCCACGTTTCGCCAGCAAAATCAATATTTTCAATATGATTTTTTACTTCGGCTTTTTTGCTCATTTTTCGTGTCAAAAAATGTTCAACAACACGCATCGCAATGCCCGATGTAATTACCAACCCTATGACTTCTACCAAATTCATTGCAATCCTGTTTCTTTACACCACTTTTTTACATCAAAGCAAGGACAGGCTTTGTTTGCAAACTCGTAATGTGCGTGAATTGTTGCCGTTGGATAAGATTTTTTGCAGGCAACGATAAGATTTTTCAGAGCCTCCTTTTGTGCTGCGGTTCTGGTGTCCTTAGCCGTTTTGCCGTCGGCAGCCAAGCCGCCAACATAACAAATGCCGATAGAATTTGCGTTTTGTCCTGTCGTGTGTGCGCCAATTTCGTCGAGCTTGCGACCTTGCCACACTTCGCCGTTTAAGCCAATCAAATAGTGATAGCCTATTTTTGCAAAACCACGCTGACGATGCCACGCATCAACGTCGGCAACCGTTACCTTTCGCCCCTCAGGCGTAGCGGTGCAATGAATTATTATTTTGTCTATTTTTCGCATATATTTTTTTATTTAATAATTAACTTCTCTCTACTAACAACTTACGACTTACAACTTACGACTTACAACTTACAACTACCATTCAATAGTTATATCGCCATTTTCTACATCTAATTTTGTTATTTTCACAAGGCAATATTTCAACATATCTTTAAATTGTCCGTACCAAAATGTGTCGGGTTTGCCGTTGCGCATTTTATCTATTTCGCCGCCAACGAGCGGACATTCTTTGTATTCGCCACGATTTGCAATCAAAACGTTTTCCACAACTTGACTTGTTATATCGCCAAGCGCAATAGTTCCGTTTTTTATCAGCAAATCGCCGTTTTCGCTATCTGTCAAAATTCCTGTCATTGTATTGTTCCTTGTATTGTTCCTGCGCCCGATGGTGTTTGGCAAGTTCCCGTTACTATCCCTGATTTCACAAAAGCATCTATTGCCGTTGCAAGTTTGTCGGCTAAATCATTCAGAGCCGATTCGGGATTTTCCGTTTTATTCGCCTGCGCCATAAACGCTGCTTTTATTTCTGTTTTTAATATTGACTGTATAAGTGCCATAATTTTTATGATAATAAATTGTTTAACTTTTGTTTTATTGTGTCAAATTCTGTTTTATTTATTGGAATACCCGACGGTCCTACGCCTGTTGTTACCGTAAGTTTTCCGATTGCATCAATTAATTCATCAAAGGCTTGTTTTATGCCGTAACTGTTGTTTTTAACGCTCATTTTTCCGTTTTCAATAATAACTTCAAATCCGTTTTTATCGTTGAATGATACGGCTTCTATTTCAGAGAAAAAACTCACAAAATAGTTTGCCTCATCAATTCGCGAAACCAAAACATAAGAGCCTGCGACAGGTTTAACGACAATCCCTTTGTTATCTTCGGTATGCGCTTTTAATCGCACGCCTTCATATTTTATTTTATTGGCAACAGTTTCAACCGTACAGGTTATACCTTCAACGCTTAAAACGGTGCAAACCTCTGTATTTTGCAAATTTTTACCGACTATTTCTCTTATATATTTTATGATTTCCTGTTTCATTTCAATTCATTTCCAAGTGTTATTGTTTGCCTGTATCCTGATGTTCCAAACGAGTACTTAACCGCTTCAATGTTAAATGTTTTGTTGTTAATATCCGCATTTATTTTGTCGATAATTTTCACTCTGTCGGCTTTGCGCACATAAGGAATACCGAAAGCCGTAAAACTTCCTTCCGCTTTGTCAATTTTAACCTCGTTCAACATGTCGTCTGCGTATTTTTGCAGTTCTGCCTGTGTTTTATATTTTGAACAGTGAAATGTGCGCAACTCGCCGTCGTTTTTGCCTTTTGGCGATATTGCTTCAAGTCGTTTGTTATTTGCAAGTATTGATATTGCCTTTACACGAATATTTACATCGTCGGCAAGCGTGTATTTTATGTTTTTGCTGTCGATAATGTTTTTTTCGGCATTAAATACAATTGTTTTTATTTCGCCTTCTTTATTCAATGTTGTTTGCGTTAGAACCGCATACATTTTGCTTTCGCGAAAAAAGGCATTAAACGGATTGTTTTTCTTTAATTGTTCGAGTACTCCAGCAACCGACACTTCATCTTTAATTATTACTTCGCCAAAATTTAAATCATTTTTCGACGGTAATTCAACGGTAATATCAGAAGCGTATTCGCTCATAAATTGTTTGAAATCGAACTTTTCATATCTTCGCGGTTGTACTTTTGTTTGTTTTAGCAAATACATTTCGTTTTCACATTCAATAGTAATTGGCGTGCGGTTTGTAAACGATTTCACATATCCTGTAAAAACAGTTTCAATTTTATAATTTTCGTATCCAAGTTGTATTGTTATTTTATTGCCGCGTTCGATAAAATCGGTTAACGGTTTTTCGCGCCATCGCATTTTGCGCGGAACTGTTATTTTTGCCGTATCGGTTAAATCTTTTATTGATGTTGTAATTTCTACGCTCGAAACGTAGTCGAACATAATTTTTTTATTATCTTTGCCGATAATTAATATGTTACATTTTAATATCAGCATGACATGAAAACTTTTTTATTAATATTATTTTTGTTTTGTGCCGTCAATTTCACTATCGGTAACGAACAAAACCAAAGCGCAACAATAGAAAATTGCGAATATAAAGGCAAACGCCTTTCGGGCAAAGTATTTGTATCCGAATCTAAATATGATAATATTGATTTCATTGTTTTTGTGGACAATGAGCGTCCCGATTTCCGTGTTACAAAAGTGCCTTTGTTCTCATCATTTGAATGTGGACAATGGCATTTTACCGACATGAAAGGCAATGCCGATTTGGTTATTTTTATTACCGATAACAGATATGAGGCTGACTTTGTCATAGAAATCAAGAATTATTAATATTGTCTTCAACTAAAAAATTATAATCAATATCGCTTACAAAAGTCAACGAAAATGGCATCGCGTTTACATATTTTGCAACACTCTGGTCGAATGTTCCCGACTTAAATACCATTTGTTTAATATCAAACATATACATCAACGAACTTTCGACGTTAAGATTTGTTTTTTTGCTTAACACGCCTATCAAAGTTTTCATTTCGTCAACAGGGAAATAATATTGACTATCAGAAATAATATCGCCGCTGATAATTATATCATAATCTTTTGCATTAATAAACTCTTTTACCGTTCCGTCGCGATTTACAACAGGAGTTTCAACAATAGTATTTGCTTTTGTTATCTTGCATTTTGCATTGATAAATTCAATTTTAAACGTCTTTTCTACATCTTCAATTATGACATTGTTACGAGGCATAGAATATAAGCCTTGATAAGCATAACCATCGCCGGGAACACGTAACATTTCATCGTTGCGGATGCTGACATTTTTTGAATTTTGCAAATATTCATTATTTATTTCCGTATCAAGATAAGGATTGCGCGATGACTTATCGGCATGAGTGTGCTCTGCAAGTTGCATATTGTTGAGTGTAGCAATATGCAACACTCGCTTGGCAATATCCGAAGCAATATTTATAATAATCTGTCCCATCAGCTTGCTGCATAATTAGCATCATTAACAACATCCTGTAACGCATACGACAGCCGCTCCAAAAAGTCGCCGGCTGTTTCGGGATTGTCTTTTGACGATTGAAAAATATTTGTATTTTCGCCAAGCAAATTACCGATAGTGATATAAAAGTTTTTCACGCCTTTGCCGCCGCCGGTGATTTCGGTTGCTGCACTTTCAAAAGAACCGTCGCTACCGACAGTGCTGCCTAAAATTCCACTGCCGCCACTTATACCTGTTGGCTGGAACATATAACTTGACAGAAAACTTTGAACATCGTAAATTTTTTTATATGCAGCTAATCCATTTTTTAAAGCATCATCAACATCTGCAATTTGTTTACTTTTACGCCCAACCATGCTCTTTTTTTCTAAAACGCCACTCGCAACAAGTTCATTTGCTAATGGTACTCCATAATCCTTATTTGATAGTTCGGATTCATAAGGTTTAGATAACAGTGTTGGCATTGCACTCATAAAACGTGAGCGTTCTCTTTCTCGCTCAGCTGCATAAGATTCATCGCTTTTAAAATTATCTCTCTTTATCCTTTCTGATACTAATTTTTCAATCGCCATATCAATAGGAGCTATTTGTGCTGATAAATTTTCAAGAGCAGATTCCATGCCTTTTATTCGTGCTTTTTTCACTATACTTTCGGCAAGCGTTTCGTAAGCAACAGCCAAATTATTAGTATTACGCAATTCATCAAGTTGCTGCCTGTTAAGTTCAGGATACATTTGCATAAGTTCATTAACCAAATCGTTGCGTTCTTTGCTTTTCGGATTTGTTTGCCGAAGTTTTGCAAATATCATATCAAGCTGAGTGCGCTCCTGTGCATAGTAATCATTTGCCACTTTTTTGGCATCGTTCAACGCCTTTGTGGTTTCGTCTGTTTTTTTTCTAAACAGCGAAAATGCAGTTATCGCGGCTGTAACAACGCCTATAAGCAAGCCTATTCCACTTGCTTTTGTTGCCGCATTAAAACCCCACATTAAGCGCGTAGCCGTTGCAAGCCCAAATCTAAAAGCAATACTTGCAAATTCAAAAGCAACAATAGCGGCTTTCCAAATAGCCATGCCTATTGCACATGCTTTTATAGTGAGAGTATACGCAATAGTATAAACTTTAATAATCAACAAAACCTTAGCAAGGCTCATAATTGCAGTTATGTGATTGCGTACAAAATTTATTATTGTTGAAAAAGCATTCGCTAAGGTTTTTACTACTCCCGTAACAAATTCTTCAATCTTTTCTTTGTTTGTTTCAAGCCACGTTGTAATCTTTTCAAAAAATGCGCCTATTTTTTCACGCAAAGGCAAAATTGCAGCCTGAATACCAACAAATAACGCACCCCATCGTTCCTTCAAATCGCCTACATCATTGGCATGTTGTTTTAATTTACCTTCGGGTGTTTGCGCCAAAGCCTCGTTAACGCCGCCTACGTATTGAGTTATAACCTGTGCAAGCATTGCCACACGTTGTTCTTCGTTACCAAATTTTAAAACATGTTCTTGCGCTTCGGTAAATCTATATCCTACGCGGCTTAATGCGCCAACCTGTCCATCCAACACTTTGCCCATCATTTGCGCTATGGTTACAGCTTGTCCGCTCGTTGCATTCAGTCCGTACTGCTGTGCAAGCATATCGTTCATTACAGGCAATAATTTTCTTATATTGCTTGCTTTTGTTAAGTATGTTGCTAATTCCTGCGCTCCCGTTAATTGAATTTCATCGCCAATAACACCAAGTTTTTGTTGTTCGGCAGCAAGTTTTTTTATCGAATCAATTTCAGAATCCATAGCACCCATAGTGCGGCGCATAATAGTTGCAAGCCGCGTTTCGGCTACGGCTTGCAATTTATATGCCTCTGTGCAACGAGTAATCTGATTTGATAATTTATTAAACGAATAGGCTATTGCATGAATACCGAACGACAACGAGCCTAAACTGCGTATTTTATCGCCCAGTTTTGACATTGATGTATTAAGTTTTTGCGTGGCGCCGGTTGTTTCTGTAATAGAATTTTTTGCGTTGCCCGTAACTCTTATATCATATATTGTTGATAAGGTACTCATTTTTTATTAATAACTTTGGTTTTTTATAATTATTTCTTATATTTGCAAAAAAAATATGCTTTATGATTACAGGATTAATAACATTGTATTTCTTTTATCGGATATTTCTTTGCAAAAACAAAGAAGTTGATTTTAACGCTGTCTATCCGAACGAAACACACAGCATTAGCGCAAAAAACTTGCTGCTTATTACTGTAACATCTGTTATTTTGGCTATTGCCGCCGTTGTCGGGTTTATTGCTCGCCTGTTTAAGAAATCTGTAAATAAACATTAGACTTTTTCACCCGCCTCCATTTTTCGTATTCTACCCAAATGAGCGATTTTTTTTGCCCATTCTTCGTCATCAAGTTGCGAGGGGTTTATTCCAAGATAGTATTGCAATATTGTATCGTAAAAGCCTATCCAATCATCATCTTCCGATTTGATTGCCTCGCTTACAACTTTTTTATTTCAGCCGTTTTCAGTTCTACGAGTTCAATTAATTTTTCGCTTAATGCAAAAAAGTATGAATCATCATTTTTAAACTCGTCTGCGCCATCAATCCAGCAATTGTTTATAACAACCTCATTGTATCGCATCGGGTCGGTTTGTCCAAGTGTAGCCGCTGCGCTCAGCGTTTTGCGGTCGGGCTTGTGCAGATAACATGTTTTATCTTCAATAACAACTTGAAAAATATCGCCGTATTTTTCTTTCCACAACGCTATTTGTGCTTCGGTGGCTTCGCCTTTTAAATGCTTTTTTACTTCCATTTAAACGATTATTAAATTATTTCCAATCAATATGAGAACAAATGAGTTCAAACGTTGTTTCGTTTTTTGTTTCTCCTTGTGCTATCGCCAGCGAGTCGTCTTTAAACTGACAGTTGCGTACAGTATGTCGAGTTATCAAAGTTGAGCCGACAGGAATAAAACAAACGATAATATCAAAATTTGCGATGTCCTGCAATCTTCCTGTCGTGCTTGCTGTGCGTATCGCTTCAACGCTGCTGCGCAAGAGAGTGATTGAACACGAGGCTTCTATGTTTCCGTAACCGCGCGATACAGGACGTTGCCCTGCGCCGAAAACATTATCTATTGTCTGTTTATCGGCATAATCAATTTTAGTGATTCCCACTTCGGGAACTCCTGCAATAGCTACAACCAAATTTGCCCACGAGGGTTCTACGCCGTTAATCAACGGCAAATGTCTTATTCCATTCATAATTTTTCAGTATAACCGATTTTTACATTAATTTTTCGCATAACTCCCGTTGCTACTTGTTTTATAACAAGTTCAACGGTAGAAGTAGCAAGAACATTTTGTTCGGGGTTAATTTCAACAGAATAGCCGCTTATTTCGCCCGCTTTTTCCATATCTTCAATTGCTTTGCCTGCAATTAATTCAAGATTTTTAACGCTGTAAGCCTGCAATTTTCCCGTTTCTTTGTCGATATAAATATTGCCGCCGAGTTCGGGCAGCAAATAAGTGCGAATGCCACGCACGGCTTTGTCCATTGTGCGCACAAGTTCTATGTAAGCATAATCGCTTGTGGCTATATCGCAGGTGTGGCTGTCGTTCATGTACGAGTCTGCCAATCCCGGATAAGTTATTAAAAACAAATAACGTTTTGTGTCTATTGTTTCAATAACCGCTTTGTCCACATCCCTAAGTAACGTGCCATCGCTAAATGCAGGATTTTCAACACCGGCAGGGAATTTTTTCACCCACGCAATACTTTCGTTCACCTTTGCCAACGATACAATTCCAAGCACAACGCCAAGTCCATTTTGCGCTATAACAACGGAAACGTTTTTGCGTCCCGTAGCAGAAATAGCCGGCAGCGTAGCAATATTTTCAACTTTCGGATAATACAAAATCGACAGTGGCGTATCTGCACTTTCGAGTTCGGTAGCGATGCCTTGCAATGCAACAATATTTGTTGCCACAATATCAACGTTTGCATTATACACAGCAATTTGTCGAAGTTTGCCTTCTGCAAAATTCTGCATTGTTTTAACTTCTGCGAAATCGGTTGAAACAGCAAAAATTCCAACATACAAACTTATGCCCGGATTGATACGAAAAATATCTTTGAGCATGTTGTATATAACAGGATGTTCTGCTGAAGTAATACCTAAATTTTCGGCGGTTTCTATTGTAGAAACCGCTTTAATGCGTTCGGTATCTGAAAAACCGCTTGGCAACTGGCTCGAATAAATAAGCAGTCCGCTTATATGGTCTTCTCCCGGTAGTGATTTTGGGATATTGCCGTTAGTTCTAATTATGTTTAAATTATTCATTTCGTGTAACTTTTTTTAAGTCCGTTTTTGCATTATACGACAGATATATGTTTCCGTTTTCGTCAACATATACCGTTTTTATTTTAGGATTTTCTTTGAAAAATTTATCAGTAGAAATACCTTTTTTATTTGTCGTTTTCGTTGTCATCTTTCAACTGTTTTAATTCCGACTGTTTTTCAAGTAACGCATCTAAAAGCGTTGCTTTTTTGTTGTTTTCGGTTTTTAGTCCGAATTTGTCGGCATATTTTTTTAGCACAGGCTGGTCAAGCGTTGATAAATCAATATCAATAAAATCAACACCATCGTTGTTACCGTCGCTTGTATTACCATCCTGCATATTGCGAGTGTGTTTTATCGGTTTTTCCGAAAAATTCATTGCTGCGCCTTGCGTGTGAAATAATTTGCCCGCCGCTTCAAAACATTCGTCTGACTGCGGATATCGTTCAAAATAATCTTGTATTTGTTCTTTTGTCATTTTTTTTTGATTTTAATGTAGAGATGCGATATATTGCATCTCTACACATAAATTTGTTGTTAAAAGTTTAATTTTACGAAGTGGTTTGCACAATTGCAATTACACCCTTCCAATCGGCACGACGGCAACGTCCTCCTATTTTTACCAAAGCAGAGAAAATATCGCCGTAGTAAGTCGGATCGTCGGTTGTCTGAAAAGGCATAATATCGCCTTGTGCTTTTGCTACGCTTGCTTTTTGCCAGCACAGCGAGCCGAGATTATCTGTTGCAGCCAACGCTTCGCCGGGAGCTCTTAAAACACCGGCAGTGGTAAATGCAACAACAGTTGAGCGTTCAAGGATGTTGAATCCTGCAAAACGTCCTACAACGCCGTTTGCAAGGTCTGCCGTACCTTGATATGCAGCCATTTGATTGCCACTAAGAGAATCAAGGAATTGCTGATATTGATAGCTTTCAATCATTGCGTAGCGGTCTGCTTTTGGCACGCCTGCTTTGTTCATCATTGCTTGAGCCTTTTGCAAATCTTTGAACGAAAATGCAAAGCGGGTGCCTGTTTGTCCATCATCGGGGTTAACAGCAACGGCAATGCCTGACGTTCTGATAATATTGGCAGTAGGAATATTATCAGCTACAAATGAGCCTGCACTTGGCTTTAAACCACTAAGCCACGAATAAAGGATATTGTCACCAACAGCCTCAATAAGAGTATTCACAAGGTCGTTAAGTATCGAATCGGTTTTGTTATAACTGATTTCGTGTTCTTCGTGCCACGTCAAATGAACGGGATCGGTAGAAAACACATCAAGCGGGTAGGTTACAAATGAATCGCCGCGTTGAACTGCTGTTGCAGGAAACGTTTGGCGATTTTTAACTACGCTTGGCGAGTTTCCCGCCTGTGGTATATGCACCACAGAGCCGCCAAGTACAAAGCTGCTTTCATCGGTAGCAGCCACTAAATGTGGATTTTCTTTTCTGAGTTTTTCAATAACATACGTTGCGAATATCTCAACAGGGATTGCGCTTCTTGCGCCTGAATTTATTGGCATTATTTTTTATTTTTTAATGTTTCGTAATAATCGGGATAATCGGCTTTCAACTCATCGAGCTGTCCGCTTACATAAAGGTCGTTAAACGACTTACCTCTGAATTTTTCAGGTAAATCAGTCGGGGTTTTTGCATCTTTCGGATTTGCAACTCTCGTTTGCGGTGCAATTGAATCAACGAGTTTTTTCAACGCATCGGGATTACCTGCATAATCTTTTTCGAGATTATCGGCAAGTTCTTTTGTCAACTTGTGTTCTGTCATTCCCTTTTCGAGAATTTCCTTCACCTTTGTTTTTGTTGTTTCTGCTTTCAAGTCTTGCAACTCTTTTTCGGCAGCATCTACACGTTTAGCTTTGTCGGCTAAATTTTTCAGAGCAACGCCGATTTGCTCATCGCTTGCATTGTCGCTCAGGTTGAGCAATTGTAATTGCTCTGTTGTAAATTCAATTTTTTTCATTTCTGATTTTTTTGTTGTTTCTTGTTTTTTATCGCTCAAGTCGTAAAGAATATTGTTGCATTCATCATATAGTTGCGCCAGTGCGCTGTAGTTGCCGGGTAAGTCAACGATGCTCGCTTCGCGTGGAAACCATTTTATTACGGTTACTCCCGTTTGCCCTTCGATTTTCATCGTGTCATCGTCGCTAAGTTCCAACGCTACAATTTTGCCCACAGAAGCCCCTGCATAAAAGCCGGCTTCTATTTCTTCAACCAAATGCGGAAAGCGCGATACATTAATAACAGGCTTTGCATACAACTTATCGCCATCTATCCGAAAATCTTCCCACCGCACAGCTACGCCATTATCGCGATTGTGCATTAAAAAGCCTATTGTAGGCTGAAAACGGTTAAGTTCCAAACCCTCGGTAAGCAGACGATAACCGTAAACATTTACACTGTTATCTGTCAAACAAAATTCTTTATCAATCTTTTTAAACGACATAATTTTTTTATTTTAGCAGGCACAAAAGTCAAAGAAATTTATTCATTATACAAAAAGTACTGCCAAATTGGCAGTACTTTTTTTATTTTTGCTGTTTTTCAACGTATTTTGCACCATAAATTTTGTAAAAAAATGGAAAAGAAAAAAAGAAATTATAATCAGTTAAGAGAGGTTGCCTTTACTCTATTTATGCAGGATTCCAAGCAAAAAGAAATATCAAAAAAACTCGGTGTGTCAGAAATAACAATATCGCGCTGGGCAAAAGATGATAATTGGGACAGGCTTAAAAAAGGTATGCTCACATCAAAGCATAAGCGCATATCAGAATTATATGATGAACTTGCTGAGTTCAACAAAATGATAAAGGATAGAGAGATAGGTTCTCGTTTTCCGAACTCAAAAGAAGCCGATGTGCGCCGTAAACTTATACGCGATATTGCCGACTTGGAAAAAAAATATAATATAGGGCAAACGAGTGTCATTGCTCGTGATTTTGTTCTTTTTACAAAGGATATTGATTTTGCGTTTTCACAAAAAGCAAACGAATATTTCGAGTTATTTATTAATCATTTAATTGAAAAACAAAAATGGCAAGAACAATAACCGCAGCATCTGATGTTGATTATATAAAAGCGTGGCGCGAGTTTCACGAAAATTATAAAAAAGCAACGCCCGTTGATACAACAGAAACGGCTGCGGCAAAGATAAAACGTATAAAATATTTAGAAAACAAACCCGAAGAGTGGTTTAAATATTACTTCCCAAATTACTGCACTTCCGAACCTGCCGAATTTCACAAACGCGCAACAGTGAGAATTTTAAGCAATGCCGAATGGTACGAAGTTCGTGCATGGAGTCGAGAGCTGGCAAAATCGGCGCGTTCGATGATGGAATTTATATACCTTGCAATGACAGGCAAACTGCGCAATATATTACTTGTGTCAAATTCTTACGACAATGCACGCCGTTTGTTGCTGCCATTTAAAACCTTTTTTGAAGCTAATCTGCGTATAATAAATGATTACGAAAAACAGGAAGTTTTTGGTTCGTGGACTGATAACGAATTTACAATTAAAAAAGGTTGTTCGTTTCGCGCGCTTGGCTGGGGGCAGTCGCCGCGTGGAACTCGAAAAGATAATTACCGCCCCGACGGCATTTTAATTGATGACATCGACACCGATGAAGATTGCCGAAACGAGGATATTATGACAAACAAAATTAATTGGATTGAACAGGCATTAATTGCTACTCGCTCAATATCAAATCCGATACGAATACTTGTTAATGGCAATATCATTCACGACAATTGCGCTGTTAAAAAACTTGGCGAAAAGGCTGATAAATTTGAAATCATTAATATTCGCGACGACGCGGGCAAATCAACATGGGCAAAAAACAGCGAAGCCGATATTAACCGTACACTTTCGCTAATATCTTACGAATCGGCGCAAAAGGAATATTACAACAATCCGATGGATGGTAGCGATACTTTCAAAGATTTGAAAGATGGTAAGATTCCACGCCTGAAAGATTGCGCTGTTTGTATTTATGCCGATCCCGCAACTTCAAATAAAGATGTTTCGTCGGGAAGTCATAAAGGTGTAGGAGCAATAGCAAAAAAAGGCTTTGATTTTTTTATTGTAAAATGTTTTCTTGACACAATGAGTAATGCAAAATTTGTTGAATATCTTTTTGAATGTTACAATTATTGCAAATCGCAAGGTGCTGAAAATGTCCGCGTATATATTGAAAATAACAGCCTGCAAAATCCATTTTACGAACAGGTAATTTTGCCGGCTATTTACGAACGCGCAAACGCAACAGGAGTGTTTTTACCGATAATTGGCGACGACCGCGACAAAAAAGATAAATACACACGTATTGAAGGTACGCTTGAGCCTATCAACCGACTTGGGCATTTAATATTTAACGAAAAAGAAGCCAGCGACCCGCATTTTATGCGTCTGAAAGCGCAATTTAAAAATTTCAGCCGCAAACAAAAACGCATGGACGGACCTGACATGATTGAAGGTGGCGTTTTCAAACTTCGCGAAAATGAAGTTGCCGACGCTCCCAGTGGTTTTGAAAAATTTAATTTTAATAATAAACATAAAATGTAATGTTAGTAACAGTAGAAGAATTGGGAAAAACAAGCCTTTATCCCGAAATAATACAGAAAATAACACGTGGCGATAACAGCGGTGCAGAACTGCAAATTCTCGCCGCCGAAAGCCTCGTGCGCTCATACATGAGCAAATACAACCTTGACGCAATATTCGGAACTACCGAAACACTGCCCACATTCACAGGCTCAGATGTCAATCTTATAAAAAAGATTGTAAAGATAATCGCCTCTTATTATCTTGTAAGAATGGCAAATCCAAATGTAAATATTGAGTTGTTTCGCGCCGATTATGAAGATGCTCTTGATTGGCTAAAAGATTTACAGGCAGGAAATGTAAATCCCGATTTGCCCTATAAATCCGATAATTCCGAAAGTTCAGACTCCGAAATTTCGGATGTATATTTTAATTCATTACCAAAACAAAATAATTTCTTTTAATAATGGTTGGTGATTAATGGTTAGTGATTAATGATTAATGATTAATGTGAGAATGTGATTAATGTGAAAATATGGTTAATAACGACCAGCGACTAAATACTAACGACTAAATACTAAATACGGAATACTTAATACTAAATAAAATTAATAAAAAATGACAAATACAGAAGGTGGAGCAAAAAAACCGCAAAAAATAATAATAAATGATTTGACGCTCGTTGCTCCCGATCGCAATAGAAAAGATATTGCAAAATTAAAATCGTCAATCGAAAGGGCAGAAAGCATATACACGCCAAGCCGCGTGGAATTATACGACTTGTACCATGATATTACCACAATAGATGGACACCTTGCAGGAATATTGCAAAAACGCAAGGACTTTGTTTTGAATAAAAGCATTTCTTTTGTTGATAAAAACAAACGAAAAATTGACACTTTCGAGAATCTCATATATTCAAACAAGTTTAACAGATTGATAGAATTAATTATCGAATCGAAATTTTGGGGTATTTCGGGAATTGAATTTATTGTGGGCAAAGATTTCGATTTTGATGAGATTCCGCGCAAGCATATTCGTATTGAAAAAAACATGATTGTAAAATCACAATACGATTACACAGGTATCAGTATCGACGAGTTGCCGTTTGTGTGGACAATAGGCAGAAAAAACGATTTGGGGCTTTTACTTAAATGCTCAATGTATGCACTGTATAAACGTAGCGGTTTCGGCGATTTTGCTCAATATGTTGAGATTTTTGGGCAACCTGTGCGCATTATTTATTATGATGCTTACGATACGAAAACAAAACAGGATTTGCGAAAAATTCTCACCGAATCGGGCGGCTCGCTTGCTATGATGATACCCAAACAAGCACAGTTTCAAATGCTCGATGGCAAAACAAGCAATGGCACAGGCGAACTGCAAGAACGACTGATTCACAATTGTAACGCCGAAATGTCGGTTGCTATTTTGGGAAATACCGAAACAACCACATCAAGCAGCAGTTCAGGATACGCTCAAAGTGTAGAACAGGGCAGGCAGCAACTCGAAATAACCAAATCGGATATTTCGTTTGTTCAAAACACACTGAACGAACCGTGGTTTTTGGATATATTAAAATCATACGGCTATCCTGTTGACGGCGGCTCGTTTGAATTTGAATTTGAAATTGACCTTGATAATTTAATAAAACGTTTGCAAATTGATACCTTCGTTTCGGGTAAAGTTCCCGTTGCCGATGACTACTATTATGAAACTTACGGCATTCCAAAGCCCGACAATTACGATGAGTTAAAAGCAAAACAGGAGGATGACAAACAAGCCGCTTTGCTGGCTATTCAGGGCAATAAAGAAACGCACACAAAAGAAGCCGATGAGCCTAAAAATGACAAAAAAAATCTGATTGACACCATAATAAATTTTTTCGGTTTAGCCCCGAAAAACGGGGCTTCCGCAGATTGGTAAACAACGCTTACTACGGTAGCGATGATACACCTGTGTGCAACCTTGCAGATGAAACTTTTGCTTTTACGCCCGAAATAATAGCAAAGGCTCTTAAAAATATTTACGAAAAAAACTTTGACTGCCAAACCGAAATTGAAGATAATATTTTTAAAGCCACACTCGACACGTTTAACCTTGCAACAGCCGAAGGCTTGCAACAATCAACACGAGTACCCGAACGTGATTTTATTGATGCGATTAAATATAACAACGCTGTATTTTCGGCATTCCGTACACACAGAATGCAAAACGATATGGTAAAACAATTGACAGACGAAAACGGCAACTTAAAATCATTTTCGCAATTTGCAAAAGATACCGAAAACATTCGCAGTCATTATGTAAAATCGTGGTTGAAAACGGAATATAACACCGCTGTTATTCGCGCACATCAAGCCGCCGACTGGCAACAATATGAAGCCGAAAAGAATATTTTACCTAATTTAGAATGGATGCCGTCAACGAGTGTAACACCGGGAGAAGATCATATCGGATTTTGGGGTACAATTTTGCCTGTGAACGACACGTTCTGGAACTCGCACAAGCCCGGCGACAGATGGAACTGTAAATGTTATCTGCAAGCAAACGATAAAAATACAAAGCCGCCTGTGCTCGATGTGCTGAAAAATCCGAAAAATAAACCTTTGCCCGGACTCGAAAACAATCCGGGAAAGGATGCTAAACTTTTTAGCAGCAAAAATGCCTACCAGACAAAAGCATACAGCGGGGCAAAAGAAGCGGTTGCAAATCTAATAAAAACATTAAAAGAAAATACAGAAAAGCGCGAACAACCGCCAGCTGTGGAAACTTACAAAAAAATAAATAAACTCGTTTATCAAAGTCCGTATCATGGCAAAGGCGAATTAAAAGACAATACGCAAATTGCTAATTTTGTATCAAAGAAAATTAAAGATAAGGTTTTTCTTTTGCCAAACTTGAATCCTGTTGTTCCCGCAGAAAATATATTAAGAAACGAATTATTGCCACGTGGTGTTCCCAATGGCAAAAATTCTGACTTTATTATACAGGGAAAATTGTTTGAAGGTAAAAACATGCTTGGTGTTAAAGATAAGCCGGACAAACAAATGAAAGAAACAATTAAAAAGCGAATAAAAGAGGCAAAAAAACAGGCTGATAACATTATACTTGTTATGCCTTCGCATGTAAAACGCAGCCTTATTAACAGCACTATAAAAAATCAGTTAAAAGCGTCAAAAACAAAACGCGAAATCTGGGTTATATGGAAAAATAAATTATTAAAATATAATAACTATTGATTTAAAAAAACGACAGCAAGTAAAACTTGCTGCGTTATCGGAGGTAGCGGTAGGGAACTTATCTTCTACCATAACCGCCACAAAAGTAATAAATAATATTTAAACAACAAAATAAATAACATTTAAATAATAAAAAAATGAAAGGAAATAAATATTTAAGGCTACTGTATAAAAAGCAATAAGGAGGCAAAACCTCCTCTTGCGGGGCACGAATCCGTAGAATCGCACTTCAGTTTTTAAACTGCACTGCAAAAGTAATAAATAATATTTAAACAACAAAAAAATAACATTTAAATGGCAAAATACGTAAAATATTTAATAAAAAATAAAGGGAAACATTACATTTCCCCTGGGGGCGTGATGCGGTGCATCTCGCCGAACCTTACTACTAAGGCTGCACAAAAGTAATAAATAATATTTAAACAACAAAAAAATGATAATTAAATATAAAAACTTTTGATTTAAAAAAACAACAGCAAGCGATGCTTGCTGTGTTATCGGAGGTTACTGCCGGGGACGATACCTTCGACAGACAGACCGCCACAAAAGTAATAAATAATATTTAAACAACAAAATAAATAACATTTAAATGATAAAAAATGACAGGAGATGAATTTTTAAGACGACTGCAACAGTCGCAACGTGAAATTGAAAATTGCATAAACAACGTATTGCCTGTGAAAATAGGCGCGTTGGCAAAGGCTCACTTTCAAGAAAACTTTATTAAAGGCGGTTTTGTAAACAACGGATTGCATACATGGAAACCTGCAAAGCGGCTCGCGAAAGGAGCAACACGGCGGCGCACGAAAAACGGCAAGCTGTCAAAACGCGCCCGCACACTTGCAATTAACAAATATAAAACATTATTGTCCGACAAAAATCATTTATTCAGCAGCATTTATTACACGCCGTCGCGGGCTGCCGTAAGAATATACAACCCTGTAAATTATGCAGCAGTTCATAACGAGGGTTTGCGCGCCGGACGCGGCAAAGGTTTTATAATGCCGAAACGCCAATTTATAGGAGAAAGCGCAGAACTCAACAAAAAAGTGCAGCAAACAATTGAAAAGGAACTTACTAAAATCATAAACCTGCACAATTAACAATTAACATATTAACACATTAACATATTAATCATATTAACACATTAATCACATTAAAATTATGGATTCATTTTTTTCAAAACTTTACTTAGATTTGCAGGAACGCATAAAATCGGCAGTTCCCGAAATAGAATGGATAGAACAGGATTTCGGGCAGGACATATTTGACGAATGGCGTCCAAACGTTGCCTTTCCTGCCGTTCTTATTGATTTTCCAAGCACAACGTATTCCGAAATCGGAAACATAAACCAAAGCGCACAGGCTGCGATCATGCTACGGTTGTTGTTTGCGCCGTTTTCGCAAAGCTACGAAGATGCGCCTATTGAAGTGCGCCAAGATGCTTTGCAGTTTTTTGAAATCGAAAATAAACTTGTGAATGCTTTGCAGGGCTGGACGCCGACAGGTGCATATTGCCAACCGCTGTTGCGTAGAGCGGCGGCTTCGGTAAATAATAATCGAATAGGCTTGCGTATTCGCAACCTGTCGTTTTCAACCGCTTATCTTGAAATATTTGAAACGCCTGAGGCGTTGGAACAAACTGTTACTATGAAAATAGTCTGAAAAAAAAGCCCCACAATTTACGGGGCTTTTAATTTTTTCTACCTTTTTAATTTAAGATATCGCCAAAATGTACGTTCACTAATTGGCCAAGATTTACATATTACGCTTCGGTAAATATTTATCTTACTTTTCGACTGATTTCCCGCCTCGTAATGTTGTTCAAGAAATTTTTGAATAACCTTTGCTCGCTCTATTACATTTTTTGATTTTTCCATCGCAATTTAATTTATAAAGTTATAACTTCCAAATGCCAGCTGCACATCGCAAAATTGTATCACCACAATTTTGCCGTTGCCATCGCGGCAGGTGATTTTGTCGCTGCCATGTTCGCCGTCCACCTCGCTAATCCGCAGTAACGTTAATAATCTATTATCCTTTGTTAGTATTTTCATCGCTTTATTTATTTTAGTCGTAAGTTGTAAGTTGTAAGTCGTAAGTCGTAAGTCGTAAGTCGTAAGTCGTAAGTCGTAAGTATTTAGTCGTTAGTCATAAGTCGTTAGTCATTCCTACATTTCTTAATTTCTTAATTTCTACATTTCTTAATTTCTACATTTCTTAATTTCTACATTTCTACATTCCTACATTTCTTAATTTCTACAGTTACTACCAATGTCCCTCGTTTCAACTCCACTTCTACCAAATCGTTTTCAATCATATAAGCTGCAAGTTGCTGCACCAGTTCCCGCTTAATAGCCAAGAACTCCTGCACCGTGCTGTCTTTTGTAAACTTATTTTTGATTTCGAGTTTCATGTTTTATTTAGTCGTTAGTTATATGTCGTAAGTCGTAAGTTGCTTCGCATTCCTACATTTCTTAATTTTTAATTTGTTTATTGATTATAGTTCATTATAAGTTTTTTGTAAAGAAATAATTAGTTCTTTTGCACATTCAACAGCCTCTTTGGCTGTTATACAATCGCACGAAGAGCCGGAATGTCCGCGAATAACAAAAGAGCCTAATCGCGGATAATAAAAATCATTAAACGTATCAAAATCCAACATCGCGCAAGCCATTGGTTTGCCGGCATTGTCGATAACATATTTTAGCCGTTCTTTTGTTGTTTTCAATTTATGAATTGCCTTTTGCTGCTTTTTA
>JAITPP010000005.1 GCA_031289385.1 Prevotellaceae bacterium
TTGCGATTTTATTATCGCCGAATCAACATTAACTTTTACTCTTACCTTTGACATATGTATTTTTTTTGCAAAGATAATAATAATTTTTTAATTGTAAAAATATATTGGACTTAATATAATTACAACATTACAATATCATTTAGTGGTTTTAACGAAGATTTAGTTGCCGTAAAGTTAAACAAAACCGGCAAATGGGGTTTTATGAACCAAAAAGGGCAATGGGATATAGAGCCGCAATTTGATGAAACGTTTTATTTTTCTGAAGGTTTTTGTGCCGTAAAACTCAATGGTAAATGGGGATACATTAAATTAAAACATAAATACAATTGAATATGAAAAAACATATAATTTTAGTTTTAGCAATATGTGAAACAGTAAATATTTTGCCACCGTTCAGACGAGGTTCTACCTCGTTTGCACTATTTTGCAGGTTCTACCTGCCAATAATAAAAACAGGTAAAATCTGTTGAGTTAGTACCAGAGAAGTAGAGCAAAAAATTGAATTGCCTCCATCTTCAGATGGAGGATAAAAGAGAGTAATTTTCACAGGCTTTAGCCAAATTTATTAACATTTCGGCTAAAGCCTTTTGTTATGTATTTCTGTTTTTGCAGATAAAACTGTGGGCAATTCAACAAAAATTGCATATCTTTGCATTTGTTACAGTCGGTTTAACAACATAAAAATTAACAAATGTCAAAAAACTTTTTAGAAAAAATCGCAGAATTACTGTCGAATAATACTACGGCAGAATATAAATATATTCCCAATCCCAATTTGCCGCTGCCAAATGTGGAAAGCATTAAGGAATTTATGAATCTGGCTAATTCAATTATCTTTAATGGCTATTTCAAATGCAAAATTACTGCCGAAAATTCGGCAACCAACAGCATTGAGCGGCTGTATAATGTGCTTGCCGAGCAGATTTACTGCGGTATTTGTTTCTCAAATAATCAGGAGAACACGAGTAATACGAACAATACGGCGGGCGAGCGTGCAAACGCTTTTGTAAATAAACTGCCCGAAATAAAACGCCTTTTGGCAACAGACGTAAAAGCGGTGTACGATTGCGACCCTGCGGCAACAAGTTTTGGCGAAGTTATTTTTTGTTACCCTGCCATTAAGGCTATGTTGCACTATCGCATAGCGCACGAATTGTTGCTGTTGCAAATTCCGCTGTTGCCGCGCATTATTACGGAACTTGCTCATTCCGAAACAGGTATCGACATTCATCCGGGCGCAACAATAGGCGAATATTTCAGTATCGACCACGGAACAGGCGTGGTTATTGGCGAAACGTGTATCATTGGCAATCGCGTGCGTTTGTATCAGGGCGTAACCTTGGGCGCACGAGGATTCACCATTGGCAACGAAGGAAAACCGCTGAACGAGCCGCGACACCCCGTAATTGAAGATAATGTTATAATTTATTCAAATTCAACTATTTTGGGGCGTATCACTATCGGACACGATTCGGTTATCGGCGGAAACATTTGGCAGGTGCAGAGCGTACCGCCACATTCGCGCATTATTCAACGAAAAGCCACAACCGCTTTTACCGACGGATTGGGAATTTAGTATTTAATTACGAATTACGAAATTACGAATTACGAAGGTTGTTGAATAGAAGCAAGTCCGCAGGACTTTTAGAATGAAGAATTAAGAATTAAGAGTTAAGAATTGCCCCCCAGCCCCCTAAAGGGCAGGGCTATTAAGTTTTAATTAATATATTAAAAATTTCTTTTGGATTATAGTTTGCAAAAAATTCAGAAGCGCACTTTATTGACCTGTGTTTTGTTTTCAGGATATTGAACGAATACACTTGCCGTCGATGCTAAGCCATTCGTCTTCTTCAATCTTGACATATTCTTTTGTCCATTGATGAAAAGCACTTTGTAACGATGCAAAATTGGTTGCTTTGATAAAACTGTGAAACGTTACATAAGACGGAACTCTGCCGTTTCTGAATCTGAACATTTTTATCAATTTTTCACGATTGTGTTCACAAAAACGTCCGATTTCGTGATAACCAAACTTGTGCGCAGTGCACACATAACAATGATTATCAGCATCGCACTGATAGAATAACGTTGTCCCTGCCGACGACGTGGGTCTTCTACCGCTGACAAACAGGTTAATAAATTCGATTTTGATTTCATAATAATTTTTTTTTGCAAGGATAATGATTTTAATGTTATTATGCAATAGAACTTAATAGCCCTGCCCGTTTAGGTGCTGGGGGGCTAAATTCTTCATTCTAAATTCTAAAAATCGTGCAGGTGAATTGTTGTAATTCTAAATATCTCTTGTGCTCCGCACTTTTGTTTGTTTGCGTTTTTTTCGTAGGGCGTTGCCCTATGCTGAAATAAGTTGCCCTTTCAGGGCGTGGGATTCGTAATTGAATTTTAGTTTCGTAATTCGTAATTTTCGTAATTCGTAATTGAATTTTGTTTCGTAATTCGTAATTGTTTTTCATTCTTCATTCTTAGCTCTTCATTCTTAATTCTTCACTCTCTCCGTTTCGTAGTTTGCAATAGTTTTTTTAATTTCGCAGCATTATTCAATAAAAAAATAATGATTTATCCTGAAACATACGAAACAAAAATTGGGTTTGATAAAATTCGCAATATGGCTGAAAATCATTGTACTACGAGGCTTGCTAAAAGCAAATTGCAGGATGTCGGGTTTTCGGCGGATTACGATTTTGTGTGCATGCAACTTAGGCAAACAAGCGAAATGCAAACTATTATCAGATTGGAAGATAGCTTTCCCGAATGTGTTTATGTTGATATAAACGATTTTCTGAAAAAAATTGCAATTAATGGCACTTATATGCTTGCCGTTGAGTTGTTTGATTTGCTGAAAGCCTTGCACAGCGCAAAAGATATTGCAGCATGGTTTAAAAAATGTGATGAAAATAAATATCCTGAATTAAGAAAAATCACAAAACAAATCACGCTTTTTCCTGCCGTAACGGCAAAAATCGAAGATGTGATAAATAAATCGGGACAGATAAAAGATAATGCCTCGCCCGAATTGCAGAATATACGCAGAAATATTGTAAATTATCAACAACAAATCAGCAAAAAAATATATCACATTCTTAAATCGGCGCAAAGTTCGGGAATTGTTGATGACGATGCAACCGTTTCGGTGCGCGACGGACGAATGGTAATCCCCGTAAACGTTGCAAACAAAAAGAAAATAAAAGGTTTTGTTCACGACGAATCGGCAACGGGAAAAACCGCTTACATCGAGCCGATAGAAATTGTAGAATTTAACAACGAAATTAAAACTCTTGAACACGAAGAACAGCGCGAAATCATAAAAATACTTATTGCCACAGCCGATTTTATTCGTCCCTATATCGACGAACTTTTAATTATCGGCAATTTTATCGGCGAGATTGATTTTATTCGCGCCAAAGCCAAGTTAGGCATTGCCATTGACGCTGTGATGCCAATAGTTGAAAATCAAACAAAACTGAATATTCGGCAGGCAAAACATCCGCTGCTGATGCAAACTCTGAAAAAAGAAAACAAACAGGTTGTTCCGCTAAATTTAAGTATTGATAACGAGAAACATATACTTTTGATTTCGGGACCAAATGCAGGAGGAAAATCCGTTTGCCTGAAAACAACAGGATTGCTGCAATATATGCTGCAATGCGGTTTTACGGTTTCGGTTTCCGAAAATTCGGAATTTGGAATTTTCAACGATATTTTTATTGATATTGGCGACGAGCAATCTATCGAAAACGATTTAAGCACATACAGTTCGCATCTTTTGAATATGAAAACCATTTTGCGAAATGCGACAGAAAAAAGCCTTGTGCTGATTGACGAATTCGGAACAGGAACAGAGCCCGCAATAGGCGGTGCAATTGCCGAAGCCGTACTCACACAACTTGCTCAACGACACGTTTTTGGAGTTATTACAACACATTACACAAATCTCAAACATTTTGCAGCCAACAACAAAGGAATTATCAACGGCGCAATGCTTTTCGATACTCAAAAAATTCAACCTCTGTTTAAACTCGAAATCGGTATTCCCGGAAGTTCGTTTGCTTTTGAAATTGCCCGAAAAATAGGTTTGCCCGAAGATATTTTGCAGATAGCATCCGAAAAACTTGGCGACAAACAAATAAATATCGAAAAAAGTTTGCGCGAAATTGCCCGCGACCGCCGATATTGGGAACAAAAACGTAATAAAATCAAGCAAACTGACAAATATCTCGAAGAAATTACCGAAAAATACGAAAAAGAACTCAAAAAACTTAACGCCGAGCGCAAAGCCATTATCGCAAAAGCAAAAGAAGATGCCGCCGCATTGCTTGCAAATACAAACAAACAAATTGAAAATACAATACGAATAATAAAAGAAAATCAAGCCGAAAAAGAAAAAACACTCACAGCCCGCAAACAGTTAGACAACTTCAAACAAGATGCTTTAAGTGAAAACAAAAACACCGAAACCGACAATATCGACAAAAAAATAGATACGCTTAAAAAAATTCAGCAAAAACGCGCCGAAAAGAAAAAACAACAAACACAATCCGACAACGATAACACTAACGATAACAACAAAAATCAAATAACAACAGGCTCGAAAGTGCGCATAAAAGGACAAAGCGCAATAGGCGAAATTGTGAAAATAAGTGAAAAAAACGTTTTAATAAGTTACGGAAATATAATTACAACCATCAACGCCGAAAGTGTAGAAACGGTGAGCGAAAACGAATACCGACAAAGCCGCCGCAACACACGAACAGCACAACCCCAAATGGCATTTGACATATCGGCAATGCAACTTAATTTCAAACCAAGTATCGACGTGCGCGGAATGAGAGCCGAAGAAGCAATACCTGTGATAGAAAATTTTATTGACGAAGCCATGATGGTAGGCTGCTCGGAATTAAAAATTTTGCACGGCAAAGGAAACGGAATTTTGCGAACACAAATTCGCAATCTTCTGAAAAACGTTGCCGACATTAAATATATCGGCGACGAACATCCCGACTTTGGAGGCGCGGGAATTACTGTTATTAAAATGTGAAACAGAGCAAAATAACAATTACAAATTACGAAAGTCCAAAGGACTTAATGAAAGGCTCACAGATTATGCAGATACGACGGATTTTCACAGATGAAAAATATTTGTATTCATTTTGAAAAAACTTTTATATAAATTTAATATCCCACAAAGACACAAAGTTCACAAAGAATTTTTTATAAAAATATTTAGAATCTTTGTGTGCTTTGTGTCTTTGTGGGAGAACAAAAAAATCGTATTTGTAATTATTTTGTAATAGTCAATTAATTCCCACAAAGACACAAAGTTCACAAAGAAATTTTTATAAAAATATTTAGAATCTTTGTGCGCTTTGTGTCTTTGTGGGATAACAAAAAAATCGTATTTGTAATTATTTTGTAATAGTCAATTAATTTCCACAAAGGCACAAAGTTCACAAAGAATTTTTATAAAAATATTTAGAACCTTTGTGCGCTTTGTGTCTTT
>JAITPP010000059.1 GCA_031289385.1 Prevotellaceae bacterium
AAGATAATATTACTTCCATCTGATTGAGGCGGAGTTGCTGCGACAAATTTCGCACTGAATTTGATAAGTTTTTTCATTTCGCTATCCGATTTAACACGCTCAAACTTATCTTCATCCGTATTATAATTATTTATCTTTTGCCCCAATTTTTGCTTGATAAGTTCCATAACAGATCTTACGATAGGACTATTGGCTGTTGAATTAGTTGTTGGACTTGTTTGTGCTACATTAGTCGGAGTTGGTTGTTTCTGTACAGGTGTCTGTGTTGGCGTTGGTTTCGGTGTTATTGTTGGTGTTGGCGTTGGTTTTGGTGTCGATTTTGGTATTTCCGTTTTAACGTCATCGTCATTCTTTTCTTTAAACATTTCTTCGGCAATAGCATTAATGACATCCAGCAAATCATTTATTCCTTTTTTTGTTGATTTTGAGCCGCTAAACTCTATTGCTGCCGTACTAACTTCTACCAATCTATACGCAATTCGGTAATTTATTCCGATTTTTCTTATACTTGCGTAACAAGCATAATCAGCACCGGCTGCTTTTCCTATTTCCAACAATTGTTCGTCGTCAACTGCTCCCGATTGCTGAAAATCGTACTCTTTTAGAAGTTGTGCGTAATTGGCTCGTTCTAAAAGTATATATTTGTCGGAATTATAAATACCTTCGCCAAGCGCATCTAAAATAGCGCCTTTTACATCTTCGTCAACGGCATTTCCTATTGATTCGAAGATGGCTACTTTCTTTTTTTCCTGTCCGTAAACTGTACTAATACATAAACAGATGAGTAATAAGGTAAATATCTTTTTCATTTTATTATTATTAGTTGATAAATTCTTTATACATACGCCACTATTCACTTAATTTTTGTTATTTTGTCATATTCTTTTTTACCTTCTTCGTTGCTTTTGAGTTGAAGACTATTGGGATTTACACGAATAAAATATTCTTTTCCAAATTCAATATTTACATTCAAAAATAAACTTCCCGCATTCACAATGGCTACACCTTCTTTGTTTACTTTAATATCTGCTTTTGATTTATTCGACAAAGAAACTGCATGGCTACCATTTAGTGTTATCTGATATGACACCAGAGAGCCTACGAAATTTCCCGGACGATAAATGTGTAGAGTAGCATAATTTTCAGTATTAATATTCACAGTAGGGGCAGGCTTCTGTATAGGTTCTTGTGTGATTGCCTTTTTAACGTTGCTGCTGTTCTTGTCTGTAAACATTTCTTCGGCAATAGCATTAATGACATCCAGCAAATCATTAACCCCTTTTTGAGTGGATTTTGAGCCGCTAAATTCTATGGCTGCCGTGCTGACTTCCACCAATCTATAAGCAATTCGGTAGTTTATCCCGATTTTCCTTACACTCGCATAGCAGGCATAATCTGCTCCTGCTGCTTTTCCTATCTCTAATAATTGTTCGTCGTCAACCGCGCCCGATTGTTGAAAATCGTACTCTTTTAGAAGTTGTGCATAATTGGCGCGTTCTAAAAGTATGTATTTGTTGGAATTATAAATGCCCTCGCCAAGCGCATCCAAGATAGCGCCTTTTACGTCTTCATCAACAGCGTTTCCTATTGATTCGAAGATGGCTACTTTCTTTTTTTCCTGTCCGTAAACGGTACTCACACATAAACAGATGAGTAATAAGATAAATATTTTTTTCATTTTCTTAATGTATAGATGTATAAAAATTAATTTTTCATTTTAGATAAAACTTTTTCCAGAATTTTCTGTTTCAACGCAGGAAGTTTAAAGGCTTTTGTTGCTGCGTCTTCGGGCGATTTACCTGCTGCATAAGTATTTGGGTCGTTGAAAATAGAAAAATCTACTGTTTTCTTGTTTGTTATTTTATTGTATAGCGTACCTTTTACGTTGGCGTAATACGAAATAATGCTTAACTTTCCTGTTCCGTCGCTGCGTTGCGTGGTGTAGGCTGTCAGCGTTAGCGTGTAATCGGCTTCGGCATCGTCTTCCACAATGCTGCAATCGTTTTCGCTAAATGCTTGTTTCACAATATCGCAAATAATATTTGGGTCGCTGTCGAAAGCATCGTCTTTGCCGCCTTTGTATTCGTATTTGCAATCGACATATACAAAGGTGCTTTGTTCGAGGTTAATCAGGCGTTGCGATATCGTGTGCGCCAAGTCTTTGCTGCGTTCGGTTTGCAAGGCATCGTCGTCGGCTTGAGAATTTACGGCAACAAGCAAATCCTGATAAAATTCTATGCTTTTAAATAGATTTTTCACCTCGTCGCACTTGCGAAATGCACTTATTTTTTTGCCTGCCGCCGCCAACTGTTCCGATACTCCCAAAGCCGTTTCAATCTTATTCAAATCCAAAATGATTTGTTTTTTGTAATAATTGAACAAATCGGCTTTGCTGACGTACGAAAACGCATAAACGGTGTTATTGCTTTTGTCGTAATAAGTTTCTACGTTCATTCCGATAATTTCGGCATTGGCGGATTTTTCCGAAGAACTGAGAAAAGTTGAGTATTCGTCATAATTTTCATTTTGGCTTATGCTGACTGTTTTTGAACTTGTTGTGCTTGAAACAACCACCCGCAAATTTTCCAAAAGAGCCGACTGAGCGGCTGTTGTTGTTCGTTCAATCGCCTTTTGGGTGTTCTCGCCTGCGTTGGTATTTCCTTCGGCAAAACCTGTAATAAAAACATCTTTGGGAAATTGCGCATTTCTGCTGTTTGCATCAAGCCACAGCGGTTTGTTCTGCCCAAAAAGCGGCAGAGAAAATATCAAACAGATACAAAATAGTATAACTTTATTTATGTAAAGACTATTCTTCAGCATTTTCAGTTTCCGATTCTTCCAAAGATTTATTGACAAAATCACGTATAAGTTCTGCTTTTTCAATTGTAAGTTTTGATTCTTTGATAGCGCTTTCCAACGCACCTTTTTGTACGGCTGCCTTTCGTACTAAATCTACAAGAAAAAGTATCTGAAACGAATTTGTTCCATCGCCATTTTCTTTGATAAGCGAAAAACTCGGCGTAAGAATTCCACTTACATTTGCTTTTGCGGCTCTGCTAAATCCTGTAACCAATGTATTGGTTTCGTCGCCTGTGGTAATATCAGCATTTAGTAGTTGGTCGCCAGTTCCTTTCATTTCAGCGTTCAATTCTGTGGTAAGTTGTCCTTGTGCCTGAAATTGCGCCATTTGTTTACACGCATCTATCGAACGGCATTTGCTTACTAATCCTGTTGTAAAATCATACTTTTCAGGATTTTCATTAAGTTTGTTTTGCAATTCAATAGCAGCAAGTTCAAGTGTTCGGTAATCGCCTGAAATTTTCCAACCGCCTTTTTCCCATTCTTTAACTTTTTCTTTGAAGTTTTTCTCTTCCTGTTTTTTCTCTTGTTTAGCATTTTTCTTGCTTACTTGCGCAGATGCGCTTTCAGATACAGATACCAATAACGCTATCGACATAATTGTCGTCAAAATAATTTTACAATAATTTTTCATATTCTTTTTTTGTTTTACGTCCTTCCTTTTTATGGACATTTTGTTTATTAATTTATTTATTAATTTTCTTTATTTTTTGTAACTTTTTTTTCTCATTTTTAATTTTTTATTCAGTTTGTCCCATAATTTACATTATGTTAAGTTTTAAACTAAATAAAATCAGTATATTATATTTATCTGGGGTTTAAAAAAGCAGATTGTTAAATTTGTAAAATATTGAAAATTAAGTTAAATTCGCGGCGAAAATTAACATAATGTAAATTATGGGACAAAAAATTTTGTACGAAGTGTTAAAAAATAGGATATTGAGGTAAAAATGGTAGGGCAAATGTATAAAAAGTTTGTCAAGTTATAAAGTTTTTAAAGTTATAAAGTTTGTCAAGTTATAAAGTTTGTCAAGTTATAAAGTTTGTCAAGTTATAAAGTTATAAAGTTTTTAAAGTTATAAAGAGGTTTAAGGTGGAGTGAGTACTGAATACGGAATACTGAATACGGAATACAGAATATTGAATACTGAATACGGAATACTGAATACTGAATACGGAGTTTTTTCAAAATATTTTCACAAAAATTTAATTGGTTTCTTATTTTTTTTATAATTTAGCCGTTCAAAATATTAACGAATATGGAAAATAACGAAGAAAAAATTATCGGATTGCCTGATAATGCTTTTACAGAACTCAAACAGGGCGAAGAGTACAGCCCTATAATGCCGGCAAATAAAAAATTTCCCGAAGCAAACATTTGGTCTGTTTTGTGGGGACTGCTGATGGCTGTTTTGTTTTCGGCGGCAGCTGCATATTTAGGTTTAAAAGTAGGGCAGGTTTTTGAGGCGGCAATACCTATTGCAATTATCGCCGTAGGACTTTCGACGGTAACAAAACGCAAAAACGCTCTTGGCGAAAACGTAATAATACAATCGATAGGCGCATGTTCGGGCGTGATTGTTGCAGGTGCAATTTTTACGCTGCCTGCGCTGTATATTCTGCAAGCAAAATATCCCGATATGACGGTATCGTTTATACAGATATTTATGAGTTCGCTGTTGGGCGGTATTTTGGGAATTTTGTTTTTAATTCCTTTTCGAAAATATTTTGTTAAAGATATGCACGGAAAATATCCTTTTCCTGAGGCTACGGCTACAACACAAGTGCTTGTTTCGGGCGAAAAGGGAGGAAGTCAGGCAAAACCGCTGATAATTGCAGGAATTATAGGCGGGCTTTACGATTTTATCGTTGCAACTTTCGGCGCGTGGAGTGAAACATTCAGCAGCACGGTTTGCGAATGGGGACAACAGGTTGCCGACAAAGCAAAACTTTATTTCGGAATAAACACAGGCGCAGCCGTTCTCGGACTTGGATATATCATCGGGTTAAGATATGCGGCGATTATATGTTTCGGCTCGTTTTTGGTGTGGTTTGTAATTATACCGCTGTTGCCACTGCTTGGCGACGCTACATTGCACACACTGAATCCCGCTGTTGGCGGAACAATAAGCGAAATGCCGCCCGCAACAATATTCAGTTCGTTTGCCCGACACATTGGCATTGGCGGCATTGCAGTTGCGGGAATTATCGGTATCATAAAATCGTGGAAAATAATAAAAGGAGCAGTAGGCTTGGTTTCTACCGAAATGAAAAATAAATCGGTTAATGTAAACAAAGAAGTTGCACGTACACAACGCGATTTGTCGATGAAAATAGTTGCATTCGGATTGATATTTACGCTACTCGTTATTTTTGCATTCTTTTTCTTTGGAGTGATGGAATTTAATTTACTTCATGCCGTTATCGGGATTTTAGTTGTAGGCATAATAGCATTTTTGTTTACCACAGTGGCAGCCAACGCCATAGCCATAGTAGGCACAAATCCCGTTTCGGGAATGACGCTGATGACGTTGATACTTGCATCAGTAATTATGGTTGCCGTAGGATTAAGCGGCGCAACGGGAATTGTAGCGGCGCTCATAATGGGCGGCGTTGTTTGCACGGCATTGTCGATGTCGGGCGGATTTATTACCGATTTGAAAATAGGATATTGGTTAGGCTCAACGCCTGAGGTACAGCAGAAATGGAAATTTTTGGGCACATTGGTAGCCGCAGCAACAGTTGGCGGAGTTATGATAATACTTAACGATACTTACGGATTTGTAGGCGAAAACGCCTTGGTAGCCCCGCAGGCAAATGCAATGGCAGCCGTTATCGACCCGCTAATGTCGGGAACAAGCGCGCCTTGGTTGCTTTACGGCATTGGAGCGATTATTGCAATAATACTGAATTTCTGCGGAATACCTGCATTGGCGTTTGCACTTGGCATGTTTATTCCTTTATATCTTAACGTTCCGCTTTTGGTTGGCGGCGCAGTAAGTTGGTATGTTACCACGCGCAGCAAAAACAAAGAACTGAACAAATCGCGCGGCGAAAAAGGCACATTGCTCGCTTCGGGACTTATTGCAGGCGGCGCATTGATGGGAGTTGTGAGCGCATCGTTAAAGTTTGGTAATATTGATTGGATGATTCTTCCGTGGGCAAAATCGCATGGCGCAGAACTTTTATCTATCGTAATGTATGCGGCATTAATAGGAGTTTTCTTGTGGATGATAATGAAAAAAAATAAAAAAGTGAATTGATGAAAAATAGTGGTTAATGATTAATGGTTAATGATTAATGATTAGTGGTTAATGATTAGTGGTTAAAGATTAATGATTTGTGGTTAATAGCGACTAAATACTAAGTGATGAAAAATAAACAATTTATAACAGATGGCAAAAAAAATCCCGTTAGGGATTATCGCTCGGTAGAAACAATGAACGCCACGCCAACATTGCAGTCCGTTAGGACTGCA
>JAITPP010000081.1 GCA_031289385.1 Prevotellaceae bacterium
GATGTGCGCGAATCGTTAGAACGCGAATTAAATCAAATAGCATACAGCCACCATTTAACGCTATTAACTATTAGATTATCAGGGCGATATTTCGGAATTATTGATTCGCTGTTGCAAAAAAACGGCGTTCCCGAAGACTTTAAATATCTGTGTGTTGCCGAAAGCAATTTACAAAATTTGATTTCTCCTGCAAAAGCGGTTGGTTTTTGGCAGTTTTTATCTGAAACGGGGAAGTCATACAATCTTGAAATAAACGATGAAGTTGATGAGCGTTATAGTATTGAAAAATCGACAATTGCGGCATGTGGATATTTGAAAGAATCTTACAGAAAATACAAGAGTTGGACGTTGGCTGCTGCATCGTATAATACAGGGCAGGGAAATATTGATAAAATTGTGGAAAATCAAAAAACAAGCAATTACCATGACATGATGTTAAATCCCGAAACTATTCGATACATTTATAGAATATTAGCATATAAAATCATATTTAACAACCCCGAATTGTATGGATTTTATGTTTCTGAAAATGATAAATATAAATCCTTTAAATATTACGAAATTACGTTAAATGATTCGATAATAGACATTGCCGATTTTGCAAAAAAATATAATACCAATTATAAAATGATTAAACTTTTTAATCCATGGCTACGCAAGAATACACTAACAAATAGCAAGAAAAAATCGTATAAAATTAAAATACCGACAAAAGATTCCAGAAATTCCGATTAATTATTTATTTCACAGTGTATTATTAACTATTATCTGAATAAAAACTTTAAATAAAACGAAAAATTTAATAAAAGTAAAAAATTTTAACACATGAAAAATCAAAAATTAGCATTATTTTTCCTTTTTTGGACATTAATAGGCTGTTCTGCCTCGATGGAACAAAAAATTGAAAAAGCAATTTCAAATCAAATTGAACGATATCCAAAATCAACATTACAAGATATTTACAAAAACTTTTATCAGGCTCGTTTTGGTGCAGAACACGCCATCCCCGACAAGAAGGCTGCCGAAGATTATTTAATGTATGAATTATCTGGGTTACAGGAATTTGACAATGATACAATTGTTGAAATGATAGGTTGGGAACATAATTTTGTGAGAGTTCCTTTGGCATTGGTAAAAAACGGAAAAATTGCGCCCGAAGAATTATTAACCGCTTTTTTGGAAAGCGCAACCGCCGCTTATACCGATTCTGCCAAAAATTGGGTTGATGAATGGAATTTGATTGTGGCAACAGTCGAAAAAATGAATTTGAATCTCGACGGTTTTGCCGAAGACAAAGAAAAAATTGCAGAACTATTGCGCGACAATCCAAAAGTAGCATTGCATCACAGCCGAATATTTGGCGAAACATATCACCCGCATTATAGAATAGTGGAAAAATCAATTTATAAAAAGCATATTGAAAAATTACTTAAATGAGATTGTATTTATAAACTTAAACCTCAATGTGTTTGATAATATTTATTTGATGTTTTTCCTTGTAATTTTTTAAACCCCAAACACACTTTAAACACAAAGATTTGCAAAAGAACACAAATTTCCTGTAACTTCCCTAACTATGACTTACGACTTACAACTTACAACTTACGACTAAAACAAAAAACCCTTTCCTCTGCTTTTTTCAATAATTCTTTGTCGATTTTCAGTTTTTCGTCAAACGGCGATATTACGATTTCCGTTTTTCCTTTTTTTTCGAATTTTTTCCACGTAGCCACAATTTTGCCGTTGTACATAACTATGGGATGAAAAATTCCGTTTTTTGTAAAGGCTTTTGGCTGATGTTGCAAATCTATCACAGACGTTCTGTCTTTATAACTGATTATGTATTCGTCGAAAGCGGGTAGGAGTGAGGCGCATTTCGAAATGCTTGGCGTTAAACGGCACGATTTGTGAATTAAAAGTTGTGATGAATTTGACAAATTTTCTTTCAATAAATCATTTTCAATCAAATTAATAGCCTGTTTACAATCGCCGATATTTAATCCCGCCCACCACGAAAAATCCTGTAAACTTGCAGGCGAATGACTTTTAAAATATTTTGTTGCCAACAAAGCAAGAGCTTCATCTTTATTTAGTTTTTTTGTTGGTTTAACTCTCTCGTCTATAAGCGCGTATGTTTGTTTCCTTTCTTTATCAATTCCGCTGCAAACAATTCCCTCAATTTCGGCTCTGTACATAAAATAGTGAATCATTCTTGCCTGAATACCTTTGACGTCCGATTTATTCAACTCAACACCAATTTCTTGGCGAGTGAGATGATTGTTGCCTTCAAGCATTTTCACAATGATTTTAGTTGCTTTTGAGTATAAATTTTCGGTTATCCCAAGATATTTAGCGTATGTCGAGCCTTGCGATTTTAGTTTTTCTCTGTTTAGTTCGAGCATCCATCTAATATCTTCGGCAGCAACCAAATGCCACGTAGGGCGCATTACGTGAGTGCGCAAAATTTCGCCTTGCGCCAAAGCATTTTCAACATCCGAAATTGTTGCCGATTTCAGCCTTACACCAACCGCCCATTTGCACATATTATAATCCTGCGCCTGAATTGCGCCCATCCACGAAACAATATCTTTTGGACTGTCAAATAATTGATTTTCTAACTGTTGGCTTGTTGTCCGTATTGTAGAGTTTGTCAAGTTCATAAAGTTTATCAAGTTTTTAAAGTTCATAAAGTTTTTAAATATTTTTTGTTTTTTCTGCAAAGTTGGTAAAAATTACAGAATTAACAAAAAGATTTTCTTAATTTTTGACAGATAAATTTCGATAGAAATATTAATCCAAGCAAATGCTACGCGCGAGGAAAAATGTAAATCTGTTGAAACTGATTAAAAAATATTCATTCTAAATTTGTGAGTTTGTTTTATCTTCTATTTTCAAAATTCCCTTAGTAGCCAAGAAAATCACGCAGAAATAATCCTTATTTTCAATGCTTTAATAATGTAACAAGTTCAGACGAGATTCTACCTCGTTAGCACTATCATTGTAGGTGCTACCTACATTTATTCTGATGTTTTTTATTGTTTTCTTGTTTTTTACCGCAAAGTTCGCAAAGATTTTTCGCAAAGCACGCAAAGGGCAAAACCTATTAAAATCACAGTTCAGACGATTTCGCAGGGTTTTGCCCGAATGGGCAATATCTTCATAACCGCAGGTAAGCGCCAGCGCAGCCTGCGGCATTACAACAGACAGAGGCAACTGCCTGAAAAGCAGGATTTTTTGCACGAGTCCTGCCTTTCAGGCAGAGCAAGCGTAGTCCGAATGTCTGCAAGTCATCGACTTGCGGTTATGAAAATATCGCCTTTTAGGCGAGAAGTTTTTAGAAGCCAAGCATTATTATGCGATAAAAAACTATAACTAAGCATTATTTCTAAACAGCAAACCACAGAATACAAGTCCTCATAGAGAAAAAATAACTCTGCAAGTGCAGAATTACAAAAAAAATATATAACTTGCATTGTTTTTAATCAAAATATTATGAAATCAAAAACGACATACAAGCGCACAGTGCAGCCGGCGGAAGTTGATTTTTCGCTACGGGCTACAATAGTTTCGATGATTGGTTATGTTCTTGATATTGCAGGAATTGATGCCGACGAAAAAGGTTTTGGACTCAAAAAACTTCACGACGATAATCGTTCGTGGGTGCTTTCGCGAATGGCTTTGGATTTTTATCGACTTCCCGAAAAATACGAAAAAATTGATGTTACAACTTGGGTAAATAATTACGGGCGATTGATAACCACCCGAAATTTTACGATTAACGACGAAAATAATCACCGCATATTTGCCGCAGTAACGCAATGGGCAATGATTGATTTATCTACGCGCCAACCTCTGGATTTGTGCTATGTGTCAGAGTATGATAATCATATATGTGCCGACTCTTCGCCAATAGAACATCCGCGAAAGGTTGCACAGGCAAATCCCACAAAAACAAAAACCCATGAAGTTGCGTACAGCGATATTGACTTCAACCGACATGTAAACACATTGCGATATTTTTCGCTGATGCTTGATATGTTGCCGATAGAAATGCTGTCGAACACAAATGCGGCTCACGTTGAAATTAACTTTTTGCACGAATCGCAATATGGTGATACTCTCACAATTGGCTACGAACAACGCGACACAAAATCAATATTCGAAATAAAAAACAATAATAATATAGCAATTTGTCGGGCAGCGATAGAATTTCGGAAGATGTAAGTCATAAGTCGTAAGTCGTAAGTCGTAAGTCGTAAGTTGTAAGTCATAAGTCAATTACAGAATACAGAATACAGAATACGAAATACGGAATACAGAATACGAAATACAGAATACGAAATACGGAATACAGAATACGGAATACCAAATACCAATTTTATGAATTATAAAGACTTTACAAGTCATATAAATGGCGATAAAACAGAGTGTTACAAACACTTGTCGGAACAAATAAAATATCTTGTAGGCGGCGAAACCAATGTGATTGCAAATATGGCAAACATTTCGGCAGCAATACGCCAAACATTCGGATTTTTATGGGTAGGATTTTACCTGTGCGAAAACGAAAACGAACTTGTACTTGCACCTTTTCAAGGCACAATAGCCTGCACTCGAATAAAATTCGGACGCGGAGTATGCGGTACTGCGTGGAAACTGCAACAATCTGTAATTGTGCCTGATGTAGATAAATTTGCAGGACATATTGCTTGCAGTTCAGCATCAAAATCAGAAATTGTTGTTCCTGTTTTTAAGGATGACAAAGTTTTTGCTGTGCTTGATATCGACAGCGACACTCTAAACACATTCGACGATACCGACAGAATTTATTTAGAACAAATTGTAAAAATTATGATGAACAACAATTAAAAAGAGTAAAAAAAATTACTCATATTTTTTAGTTTTTATATAAAACAATAAAACTATTTTATTTGTTGGCTATTTTCGTGTAATAAAAATAATTGGTTCATTAAATTACATATTATATTATTGATATACACAAAAATAAATCATATTGATTTTATAAATTTATTTTTCAATTTTTCTTAAACAATCACTTTTTTTTGATTAATATTATACGATAATTTATTGTGTTATTATATGAAATGATTAAAAAGTTTTATATAAAGTAAAACAAAATAAATTTCAATTATTTTTGCGGTGAATAAAAGATGTCTTTTGAATATTTAGTTTATTTTTAGTGTGTTATGTGGTTAATTAAAATTTGATATGTTTACGTGCTGTGTTTTATAGAAAATGATTGATGATTTTAAATTTTTAATCCTAACAAAAGTTTTTCACACCTTCTTTTAATAATTATATGTATTTGTTTAAATTCTAATGCGTTGCTCTTAATAATGTGTTATCGCATTAAAAGAATGCCGCCTCGTAATTTATATTGAAAAAGTTGCAAAACAATGGCACAAAAATAGTTTTTTTGATTTGGGCTTTGCTTTTTTCTAACATAATTTGCAAGTATTTTGCGTTGTAAAACACTAATAATAAAATCATTAATGGATTTTACGAAATAACTCAATAATCGTCAAATTTTTCCACTAAATTTTGCAGCCGTAAGCCAAGTCGCCGGCGTCGCCTAAGCCGGGCACTATGTACGATTTTACGGTAAGTTCGTCGTCGATTGCGCCTACCCAGATTGTAACGTTGGTTTTTGGAAAATATTTGCGTATATATTCAATTCCTTCGCGACTTGCAATTATCGAAACAATGTGTGTATGTTCGGGTATTCCGTGTTCTATCAACGCTCTATATACCAAGTGCATCGATGAACCTGTGGCAAGCATTGGGTCGGAAATAATCAGAATTTTATTGTCGATAACAGGATACGAAAGGTATTCTATTTTCACTTCAAAACTGTTATCTCTGTCGTATTTTCTGTATGCCGAAACAAAGGCATTATCGGCTTTGTCGAAAATGTTTAACATGCCGTTGTGCAAAGGCAATCCGGCACGTAGAATTGTTGCCAGCACAAGTTCGTTGGTTGGAACGTCAATTTCGACAGAGCCAAGTTGTGTTTCAACATTTTTGTGTTCCGAAGGCAGTGTTTTGCTTATTTCGTAAGCAAAAATTTCGCCCATTCGTTCAAGATTTCTGCGAAATCGCATTCTGTCTTTTTGTATTTTTGCGTCGCGAAGTTCAAGCATAAACCTATTGAATGCCGAACTTTTATCTCCTATAACCCGTATCATAATTTATAATATTTTTTGTTTAATATTTTCACTTTTTTTTGTTTTTTACTTTTTTTATTTTACTTAAATACAGACTGTTTAATATCGTATCTTTTTATATTATCAAATTTTTTATTTTCCTTTTGTAAGATGTACCAAATCTATTCTGCTGCTTGACATCCGCAATATTTTTATTTTAAAATCGCCTATTTTAATAATTTCTTTTGGTTGCGGAATGTTCTCGTTTTCGTGTAGAATATAGCCTGCCAGCGTTTCGTATTGTTCCGATTCGGGAATTTTCAAATCATAATTTGTATTTAAATATTCAACTTCAAGACGTCCCGAAAAAACAAATTTATTATCGTCTATCTTCTTTTCTACCAGTTCGTCGGTATCGTGTTCATCTTCTATTTCGCCAAGAATTTCTTCTAAAATATCTTCAATGGAAATTAATCCTGATGTTCCGCCAAATTCATCCACAACAATGGCTATTGACTGGCGTTCTTTTATAAAGTTTTTCAAAAGTTTTTCGGCGTGCATGGTTTCGGGAACAAATTGAACGGGACGAATTACGGCAGTTAAATTGGTGCTGTTTTTGAATAAATCTTTTGAGTTGATATATCCTGTTATATTGTCAATACTTTCGCGATATACAGGTATTCGGGTGTATCCCGATTTTATGAATTTTTGTTTCAGTTCGTCAAGCGTATCGGTTTCTTCTATTGCTTCTATTTCGGTGCGCGGAATCATACATTCGCGAATTTTTACCTGCGGAAAATCAAGTGCATTTCTGAAAATGCGAATGTCGTTTACATTATCTTGCTGAATGCTGTCCACTTCGGTTGTAAGTCGAAATAAATCAGAGCGATTGAATACTGTCTTTTTTACTCCTGTTGTTATTTTTTTCCCAAATATTTGCAAAATCATTCTGGCAAGCCACGATGTAAAAACCGAAACGGGATAAAGTATTATATAAAACGCAAACACAGGAATGGCAAAGGTTTTAAGTATTCCGTTGGGATTGATTTTGCACAAACTTTTGGGTAAAAATTCGGCGGTAATCAGCACCAGCAGGGTGGATAGAATTGTTTGTATTAAAAGCACGATTGTGTCGGATGTAGTGCCGAGTATTAGATCGGAAGAGCG
>JAITPP010000233.1 GCA_031289385.1 Prevotellaceae bacterium
TTATATCATTATTTGATGAAAATTGTTAATTTGAGCTAAAAAAAGTATTGATTGCAAAAAATATTACTACTTTTTTGCAATCAAATTAATAAAATTTTATGAAAACAATTAAAATAAAAACAATTTTATCGGCAATTTTTGTAGTTACGTTATTTGCCGCTTGCAGTAAAGATGATGTTTCAACGGTTGGAACAGTAAATATAGCATTTGCAGATAAACCGTCTGATTTGGTTGTACAGATATTTACAATAGAAAATGAAAGAACGGCAATATATTCAAAACAGTTGATTGGCAAAAAATCTGTAAGTGTTGAATTAAATGTTGGCAATTATGTAATTCGTCCTTATGCTTTATCACTTGGCAGTACTTTATTTACAAGCGTATCATTTCAAATAACACCAAATAAAAATGTCAATGTAAGTTATAATAGCAATCATATTGGTAGCATAGTAAAGTAATATTTTACATCACTAAATACTCAAATATAAATAAAAAACCTGCCTAAAATTCAAGGCAGGTTTTTTATTATTTTAAACTACAAACTTTCGTAATTTGTAATTAAATTAAAGTCCCACAGAGCGTTTTTTGTATTCGCTTATGCAGTCGTCTAAACGTTCGTGTGCGGTTGTGTCGCCCGGAACGTTGTGCGAAGGGTGGATGTAAAGTTTTACGCCGCGTTCTGCCAAAATTTCGGCAACGGTGCAAATTGTCATCCACACGGTAGTGATAAAGGCAACCGTAGAAATTGGCGCTATCTTATCTTGATGATTTTGTAAATCAACCGAAGCATCAACAAGCGGACAGCATGAATCTACAACATAATCGGCAATTTCAAACAGGTTTTTTCCTGCCGAGTGGCGCGGTTTTTTATCGCCTGTTGCTCCTGCCGAGCCATAAACTATAACTTTCATTCCTTGTTTTTTTGCTTCAAGAGCAACGTCAATATTTACGGCATTTATTCCTGTGTGCGAGAACAGCCACAAGCAATCGCGCTTGTCGAAATTCCAACTTTTCATAATTGATTGTCCGTAACCTTCGGTGCGTTCGAGGAATAGAAATTGATGTATTCCCATTTCGCCGGTAATGTGGGTGAAGAATGTAAGCGGAAGTTCGCATAAGGGATGAAATCCGACAAAACCGCCGATTCGCGGATACATTTCTTCTATCGGAAGATTTGCGTGTCCGCATCCGAACGTGTGTACCCAGCGTCCTGCCTGAATTGTATCAGCCATAACTTCTGCTGCTTTTTTAATTTGTTCCATTTGAGTTGCCTCAATTTGATTCATTACGCTTTGAGCGTTTTTAAGCCATTGATTTGCTAACATTTTTATTTTTTTATGTGATTAATAGTATTAGTCGTAAGTCGTAAGTCATAAGTTGTTAAGTCGTAAGTTGTAAGTCGTAAGTTTTGGCATTATTAATTATTTATTGTTAATTATTAGTTATTAATTTTTAATTTTCAATTTTCCTTTCGCTATTGGCATTATTATCATCATCATTACAACGGCAACGGCAAGCGCTATCGGAAAATATCCGAATTGCGATTTGTCGAAGAAAATTCCTACAACTTTATTGAATGTAAATTGTCCCAACAGGGCGATAAAAATTGCTATCGAAAATGCTGTTCCCGACAACTCTTTAAATGTTCCGCCAAGATAATTGAACACAACAGGATACGTTGCGCCAACGCCAAATCCTATAAGCGCTGTCGATAAATATATTAAAGTAATATCGTGTGTAAAATACAAAAGTGCAACGCCTAAAACGGCGATTGATAAATACAGATAAAGTGTTGCGCTGTCGTTAAGTTTTTTCATAATCGCGCCAAGCGGAATACGCCCGATAAGCATACCGATTATGAAAAATGTCATCGAAAGTGTTGCCATGTCGTGCGGTGTTTTGTGCATATTTTCTAAAAATTGAACTGTAAAACTTCCGCTTATTCCTTCAAATCCGCTTTGAAAAAACAATATCACCGCAAATAAAATCAGTGTTGGATATTTTAGTAAACCTACCGATTTTTTAAGCGATACGCTACCTTGCGGTTTTGCTTTCGGAAATTTCATTACGAAAAACATCGCTATAAACGCCGCCATCACTGCCGATACACAATGAAGAGGTATTTTATAATCTGCGATAAAATAATTTAGAAGCGTCCACAACAATGCGCCGATGCAGTAAAATGCGCCGAGAATACTCAGCCGTGTGCCGCGCGAACTGTCGTCATAAATTTCGGCAACCAGAGCGTTTGTTTCGCCGTTGAGTATTCCTCCTCCGAATCCGAGCATAAACGTAGATGCGTGAAGCATTGTCATTTCCGAAAAATTTGCAAGCCCTTCAATTCCTGCAAGCGCAAGTAACGCTCCGACAATGAGCAGCCATTTGTATCCGAATTTATCTACGACAGGACCAAACAATATCGTGCCTAAAATAATTCCTATTGATAATGTTGAGGGAAGCGCATTTGCGCCGTCATTAAGTTTATCTAAAATAAGCCCTAACGCCAACATCGTAACTCCGAAAAACGCTAAACCTGCACAAGCGGCTATAAAAACCAGATTTTTTTTATACATATTTTATTTTTTTTGTTGTGATTTGACGACAAAAGTAATAATATTTTTTGATAAATGGTATTCTGTATTGGGTATTTAGTATTTAGTCGTTGGTATTTAGTCGTTAGTATTTAGTCGTTAGTATTTAGTCGTTGGTATTTAATATTTGGTATTTAGTATTTGGTATTCAGTATTCAGTATTTGGTATTTAGTTAAGATATTAAAGATTTTGCGAATAAAAATAATTAAGAATTATGGTTTTGTTGATAAAAATCTTTGTGTTCTTTGTGAAAATCTTTGTGAACTTTGTGGTAAAAAAATAAAAACAAAAACAAAATAACCAAAACAACTAAAAAACCAACCAATCAGCAACTAAATACTAACGACTAAATACTAAATACTAAATACCAGCGACTAACGACTAAATACCAAATAATAATTACCAAATACCAAAATATTTTTTGCAGATTAAATAAAAAATAATACTTTTGTGGCTGCAATGGTTTCCAAAATCGTAATTCGAAACGATTAAACGGAATCAAATGGGAATCAGGTGTAAAACCTGAACAGTTCCCGCTGCTGTAAGTTCCGCTCGAATGAGCAAGTTGTTTTTAACACTCTTTTGCCACTGATTTATATAATTGGGAAGGCGTTAAAAACAGGAATAAGTCAGAAAACCAGCCATTGCAAAAAACAGATTTTACCCCTGCGGTGAATAGGCGGTCAGGTCAGAAAGTTACATTTTTTGATTCAATCTTTCTTTTAAAATTCACGTTGAGGTAAAAATTAATTTAAAATTTTTGTCGTAATTTTTTTGCGATTAACATAAATTGATAAAAATATAAAACGTGAAGCGAATACTAAAATACATATTGTTGGTAACGATTTTGGCAAATGCAATTTCGTGCATGAACTATGAGCCATCGGGCGAAAACGATTTTAATTATTATAATGATAATGGCGTTTTCATTGTTAATGAAGGAAATTTTATGTACGGAAATTCTTCGCTAACATACTATTCGCCCGACAATAAACGTTCGGAATCTGAAATTTTTATTCGCTCAAACGGAATAAAACTCGGCGATGTAGCCCAATCGATGACTATTCGCAACGGGCTTGGATATATAGTAGTAAACAATTCGGGAATTATTTTTGTGATTGATATAAACACATTTAAAGTTGTGAGAACAATTACAGGATTTATTTCGCCGCGATATATTCATTTTGTTAGCGACACAAAAGCGTATATTACAGACTTATACAGTTCTAAAATTACAATCGTCAATCCGCAAACAAGTAAAATTACAGGCTCAATACCAATCGGTGCGCATAAATCAACCGAGCAAATGGTGCAATATGATAAATATATTTTCACAAATTGCTGGGCTTACGATAATAAAATTCTTGTGATTGATACCGAAACCGACAAAATTATTGACTCAATAACCGTAGGAATACAGCCAAATTCGCTGGTAATCGACAGAAACAATAAACTTTGGGTGCTCACCGATGGCGGATACAAAAATAATCCTTACGGACACGAAATTCCTGCATTGTATCGCATTAATACTTACGATTTTTCGATAGAACAAAAATTTAATTTTGCCTTAGACGATTCGCCGTCTAACTTGTGCATTGATGAAAATGGTGATAATCTTTATTTTATCAATAAATCTGTTTGGAAATTTAACATTACGGCAACAAATTTGCCCGATGTGCCAATAATTCCTTACAACGGCACAATTTATTATGGCTTAGGCATTTCGCCGCGAACGTCCGAAATTTATGTTGCCGATGCTATTGATTATGTTCAAAATGGAAAAATATACCGATACACGCCGCAAGCCGTTTGTATTGATACAATTTCAACAGGAATTTGCCCTACGGCTTTATGTTTTAAATAGAAAAAGAAAAAATTATAATAAATAAAAAGAAAAGATATGAAAACAATTTTAAAATTAGTTATTATCAGCAGTGTTTTGCTTGCTTCGTGCAACAGCGATGAAACAATAGTTAAAGAACCCGAAATAGGATATTCGCCTTATTGCAACAAAGTTTACGAATATGTTCCCGCGCCCGGGCAATTTATAAATAATCCGCAAGCAGGATTTCAAAATATAACAACAGAAAATGCTGCTGTTGAGTATGCTCAAAACAGATTGAAGAACTCGGAATTTGTATCTCTCGGCGGTTTTGGAGGTTATATAGTTGTCGGTTTCAATCACAGTATTAATAATTTAAGCAGTTTTCACGGTTACGATTTTTCGATAAAAGGAAATCAATATGAAAATAATTCAGAGCCGGCTGTTGTGTGGGTAATGCAAGATGTGAATAAAAACGGACTTCCCGATGATATTTGGTACGAACTGAGAGGCAGCGAATACGGCAAAATCGAAACTGTATCTGATTATGAAATAACATATTACAAGCCGCAAAATGTTCGCGAAAATGTTCGTTGGACAGACAACAAAGGCAACAACGGATACATCGAAATTAACGAATACAATACTCAGGATTATTATTATCCGATATGGATTACGGCTGAAAATTACACATTAAAAGGCGTTCGTTTAAAATCGAAAGGATATTCGGATAACGAAACAGGAATTTATTATACAGGCAATTACGATTGGGGTTATGCCGATAATTACGGACAGGAAATGATACCAGCAGAAAAAAATAAGAACTTATTTAAAATAAATAATGCCGTAAAATCGGATGGCACGGCTGCAAATTTGCAATATATTGATTTCGTTAAAATACAAAATGCGCTAAATACTATCGGATTAAACGGAATTGGCGAATCTTCACCTGAAATTTTAAGCGTTGAAGACGAAAATATATAATAAATAGTGGTTAATGATTAGTGGTTAATGGTTTGTTGATATGAAAAATTATTTTGATTGTAAAATTCTCATTTTTTGGAGTATAGTCCGAAAGTTTGCCTTGCAACTTACGACTTATAACTTACGACTTACAACTTATAACTTACGACTAAATATTGTAATTTTCATATTAACATTAACAATTAGCAATGTCAATTTTGCTCAAACAACAGCAAAAAACGATACAACATGGCTTTTGAAAATTGATACATTAACCGTAACGGCACAACGGATTTTGAAAAATATAGGCGTTCAGCAAACAAAACTTGATACTATTGCTTTGCGCGAAAACATAAGCGTTTCAATGGCAGATGTATTGACGCAAAATACTGTGATTTTTGTTAAATCGTATGGGCGGGCAACGCTTTCTACGGCATCGTTTCGAGGAACTGCGCCTTCGCATACTCAGGTTACTTGGAACGGAATGAAACTTAATTCGCCAATGCTTGGAATGGTTGATTTTTCGCTTATCCCTGCCTATTTTATTGATGACGCAAATCTTTATCACGGAGCAAGTTCGGTGAGTGTTGCAAGCGGCGGTTTGGGCGGAGCAATAACTCTAAACACAAAACCTGCAAACGAAAAAGATTTTTCGGTTAAATATATTCAAGGTATCAGTAGTTATGACACTTACGATCAATTTTTAAAATTGAATTACGGGAACTCCAAATTTCAATCATCAACACGAATTGTATATACTTTGTCGGATAACGATTTCAGTTATAAAAATTATTACAAAAAACACTATATAAAAGATGATGATGGTAATATCATTGGCTCTGAATATCCTATCGAACATAATAAAAACGGCAATTATAAAGATTTTCACGCATTGCAGGAATTTTATCTCACAACCAACGATAATTCACATTTCGGGTTCTCAACATGGTATATGAATTCAAAACGAGGAATACCAATGCTTAATGTTGATTATCACGAAGAAAACAGCAGCCAAAGTAAGCAAACAGAGCAGGATTTGCGCACGGTTTTATCGTGGGATAAATCTTTTGCTAAAATTAAATTATTCGGCAAAATCGGATACACATATACCGAATTACGCTACCTTTATTTAGGCGACAAAGGCGATGGAATATTGTCGAAAATGATACATTCGCAAAGTTATGTAAATACGGGATTTGCCAAATTTGATGCCGAATATTATCTTAACAACAAATGGATGTTTTCTGTGAATATTTCATCGCATCAGAATTTTGTAAACAGCATAGATAATGCAATAATAAATACCGAAGGTAACTCTGTAATAATAGGTTATGTTAAATCGCGTTTTGAATTATCGTCGTTTGCTGCTGTAAAATATCGTCCTGTCGAACGCTTGGGTTTTGCCGTAAATTTTCGAAACGATTTATACGGAAAAAATCACACGCCTGTTATTCCTGCGGCTTTCGTAAATTATTTGATTTCGGCGAAAGGAAACATAAGAGCAAAAGCCTCAATAGCAAGAAATTATCGTTATCCCACGCTCAACGATCTTTATTTTATGCCCGGTGGAAACGATTCGCTGAGTAATGAATCGGGATATACTTACGACGGCGGCATCGAGTTTACTCTGAAAAACGAAAAAACAAATATAAACGGTGAAATAACGGCTTTCAATTCGAACATAAAAAACTGGATTGTTTGGTTACCAAATGCCAAAGGTTTTTGGACACCATCGAATGTTAAAAGAGTAAATAGTTATGGTATTGAAATTAAATTAAATACTACTGTTGATTTTGCACGCGATTGGAAATTTGCGGGAACTGGAAATTTTGCTTGGACACGTTCAATAAATCATGGCAATCCTGCAAATTGGGCTGATGAATCAATAGGAAAACAACTTGTTTATATTCCCGAATTTTCGGCGGCAGCAACAGCCAAATTATCGTGGAAAACATGGATATTTACATACAAATGGAATTATTACAGCGAACGTTTTACAACGTCGAACAACGAAAAAAATACAAAAATAGGAAAACTCGGAGCGTATTTTATGAACGATATTTCACTTGAAAAACATATTGGTTTTTCGTGGGCGAAGATATCATTGAAAATACTTGTAAATAACGTTTTTAACGAAGAATATGAATCTGTTTTATCGCATCCGATGGCAGCTCGTAACTTTGGTTTTTTTATAGAAATAATACCAAAATTTAAAAAATAGAAATAAGAATATATGCGCGTATAGAATTATTATAAAGTTATTAATCAAAATTTTAAAAAGTAAAGGAAATGAAAATTAAAAAATTTTTGGCGCTCGTATGCGCCGCAGCAATTATCGGTTTTGCAACAACAAGTTGCTCTGATGATGACAAAGTTACACCACTTACCGTTGTAACTTTTGAAGATGCAAATCTTAACACACAAGGCATTTTGCGCGAAGGAACTTTAATCGGCGAAGATGATTATGGATTGGGCGATTTTTGGGCAGCCTGCACAGAAAAAGGAATTACTTTAAAAAGTTATGTAGCAACAGCCTACACATTCTGGTGCGGTTTTGAAATATCAAACAATAATGAT
>JAITPP010000255.1 GCA_031289385.1 Prevotellaceae bacterium
GAATTTCCAAAAAATGTTGTAATTTCGCGCATTGTAATTTTTATTTTTTATTCAACACAAAATTACAAAAAAAGGGGGGAACTTCACGCTCCCCCTGATTTTTTTATCGGACAACAATGATAATAAATAAAAAAGCAGTCGTATTTTCGTGCAACTGCTTTTTTTTTGCTCCCCCTCAAGGACTTGAACCTTGGACCCCATGATTAACAGTCATGTGCTCTAACCAACTGAGCTAAGGAGGAATTTTTTATCCGTCGTTCGTAAATTTCGGAGTGCAAAAGTATATAAATTATTTAAATCCGCAAAAAAAATTTTTATTTCAAAAAATATTTTTTCTAATACATTTATAATTAAATATTTAAAATATACAGTTTTTTTCAACAATAAATTATCTTAGATTATTTACTATTTTTGACGATTATTTTCATAACAAAAACTAAAAAAATGAATAGAATTCTTGGAATGGGGAATGCTCTTGTCGATATTTTGGCAATATTTGAAGACGATGCAATGCTTAAAAAATATAATCTGCCAAAGGGAAGCATGACTCATGTTGACGAAAAAACAACCAACAAAATTTTTGATGACATAAAGCATCAAAGCAAATACGATATTGTTGCGGGAGGCTCGGCGGCAAACACTATCTGCGGGCTTAGCCGGCTCGGCATCGAAACTGCGTTTATAGGAAAAACAGGCAAGGACGAACTTGGCAATTTTTTTATTGACGATATTAAAAAAAACGGCGTTACTCCTAAATTAATTTCGGTTGACAACACCACCGGAAATTGCAAATTGCTGATAACTCCCGATGGCGAGCGCACAATGTGTACATATCTCGGTGCTGCTATCGACTTGAATCCTAACGATTTGTACCACGAACAGTTTAAAGGTTACAATTATTTTCATATCGAAGGATATTTGGTGCAAAATCATGAGTTAATGCAACGCTCGTTTGAACTTGCAACTCAGCACAGAATGACAATTTCGCTTGATATGTCGAGTTTCAATATTGTTGCCGAAAACAAAGATTTTATGAATAAAATGTTGCATAAATATGTCGATATTATATTTGCAAACGAAGAAGAAGCCAAAACTTTTACAGGCAGAGAGCCACGCGAGGCATTGGATATGCTTGCCGAAATTTGCAAAATAGCGGTTGTGAAAATAGGCGCAGAAGGCTCGTATGTGAAACAGGGAAATGAGTTTTATAAAATACAACCTGTTACCGCAAACGCAATAGACGCAACGGGTGCAGGCGATTTATACGCATCTGGATTTTTGTACGGAATGTCGAAAAAATTACCTGTTGAAATTTGCGGCGAAATTGGCTCGCTTTGCGCCGGAAATATAGTTGAAGTTATAGGCACAAAACTTCCCAACGAAAAATGGAACGATATTAAAAATTTATTATTTAATACCTGAATCAATTACGAATTAATTACGAATTACGAAATTACGAATTACGGTATATCGCAAAAATAAAAACCTTTTGTGTTCTTTTGTGATTTCTTTGTGAACTTTGTGAACTTTGTGTTTTGTTTTTTTAACACAAAGTTCGCAAAAGTTCACAAAGAAGTTATAAAGTTTATAAAGTTCGTAAAGTTATAAAGATTTAAAAAAATCTGCGTAAATCTGTTTTTATCTGCATAATCTGCGTGCTAATTAATATTTTCAACTCAACAAAATACTTACGACTTACAACTTATGACTTACAACTTACAACTGTACAACTTAAATCTTATCCCAAATACGATTTCAGCAATTTGCTGCGCGAACTTTGGCGTAAACGGCGAATTGCTTTTTCTTTTATTTGGCGTACTCGTTCGCGTGTAAGGTCAAACTTATCGCCTATCTCTTCAAGCGTAAGTTCGGGCGTTCCGATACCAAAAAAATATTTTATAATATCGCGTTCGCGGTCTGTTAATGTCGAAAGTGCGCGGTCTATTTCGCTTGTAAGCGATTCTTTTAGCAATCCTACATCTGCGCTTGGCGAATCGCTGTTTACAAGTACATCTAAAAGGCTGTTGTCTTCGCCATCAACAAAAGGAGCATCAACCGATACGTGGCGTCCCGAAACTCGCATTGTATCAGAAACTTTATCGGTGGGTATTTCCAAAATTTCTGCCAATTCTTCGGTTGACGGATTGCGTTCGTTTTCTTGTTCAAATTTTGCAAGCGCTTTGTTTATTTTATTCAACGAGCCAACTTGATTCAGCGGCAAACGTACAATGCGCGATTGTTCAGCCAAAGCCTGCAATATTGATTGACGAATCCACCAAACGGCATACGAAATAAATTTAAAGCCGCGTGTTTCATCAAATTTTTCGGCTGCTTTTATCAGTCCTAAATTGCCTTCATTTATAAGATCGGGAAGACTTAATCCCTGATTTTGATATTGTTTAGCCACAGAAACTACAAATCGCAAATTTGCTTTTGTAAGTTGTTCCAATGCTGCTTGATCGCCTTTACGAATGCGTTGCGCCAATTCAACTTCTTGTTCAACAGTAATAAGATCTTCGCGTCCTATTTCTTGTAAATATTTATCCAGCGACGCGCTTTCACGATTGGTAATTGATTTTGTAATTTTTAATTGTCTCATTTGTTTTTATTTTTTTTAATTGTATTCATTAATTTTGTATTCAGTATTCAGTAATTCCGTATTCAAGTAATTTTGTATTCAGTAATTCAGTATTCAAGTATTTTGTATTCAGTATTCCGTATTCAAGTAATTTTGTATTCAGTAATTCAGTATTCAAGTAATTTTGTATTCAGTAATTCAGTATTCAAGTAATTTTGTATTCAGTAATTCCGTATTCAAGTAATTTTGTATTCAGTAATTCAGTATTCAAGTAATTTTGTATTCAGTAATTCCGTATTCCGTATTTAGTAATTCCGTATTCAAGTAATTTTGTATTTAGTAATTCATAGTTCTATTTTTGCCCCTAAATCCCCTAAAGGGGACTTTTTCTGCACTGCCAAACTCCCCTTTTAGGGGGTTGGGGGGCATTTTCACTCTTCATTCTTCACTCTTCATTCTTCACTCTTCATTCTTATTTTTTCATTTTTCATTCTTAATTTTTAAAAACAATTGGGGGCGATAAAATCAACCCCCAACATCAAAATTATTAACTTTATAAAACTACTGCTGTGTTGTTTACTCGTTAATATTTATTGCATAATAGTCGCGTTTTCCGTTAGGGTAAATACCTTCGACAAAAACTCCGCCCGTAGCATCTTTGAGAATTTCTTTTATATCATCCACTGTTTTTACAGGTGTCTGATTCATGTGTGTAATGATAAAACCTTTATTAATTCCTACTCTTTGCAACTTTCCGTATTTCAGCGTTTTAACCTGTACGCCGTTTTTTATTCCCAAACGTTCTAACTCGTTTGTATTCAGTTCTTCTAAGGTAGCGCCAAGAGATTCAAAAAGTTCATCATTCGATTTTACCAAATTTACTCCACCAACCTTATTACGTAAAACCACGTCAAAATGTTTCAATTTTTCGTTGCGAATTACATCAATCGTTATTTTATCGTTAGGTTTGTAACGTGCTATTTGTTCCTGCAAATCGGATGCGCTATTCACTTCTATGTTGTTGATATGCGTGATAATATCGTATTGTTTTATGCCTGCAATTTCGGCTGCGCTTCCGCTCATAATTTCGGTTACAATTGCGCCTTTAAATTCTTTTGCCGAAATGTTAAATTTTTTAGCCGTTTCGGGCGAAAAGTCAGTCATATACACTCCCAGCATTGCTCGTTGCACAATTCCGTATTCTTTTAAATCGTCAACAACTTTTTTTGCAATTTGCGAAGGCACGGCAAACGAATATCCTGCATACATTCCTGTTGTTGATGCTATTGCTGTGTTTATTCCTATTAATTCGCCGTTGGTATTTACCAAAGCGCCGCCGCTGTTGCCCATATTTACGGCTGCATCGGTTTGTATAAACGACTGAACATCCATTTTATTTGATTGTGATATTTGCCCTAAATTGCGGGCTTTTGCGCTCACAATTCCCGCCGTTACGGTTGATGTTAAATCAAAAGGATTGCCGACAGCCAAAACCCATTCGCCTATTTTTACATTATCGGAATTTCCGAAAGTGAGATAAGGCAAATTTGCGGCGTCAATTTTCAGCAAAGCCACATCTGTTGCGGGATCTGCGCCAATAACTTTTGCGGTATAAGTTTTTTTGTCGTTTAATGTAACTTCTACTTCGGTGGCTCTGTCAATCACATGATTATTTGTAACGATGTAGCCATCGGCAGAAATTATAACTCCCGAACCCGATGCCCGACTTTCGCGCGGTTGCTGCGGATAACCGTATCCATAATTGCCGTCATCAAACGGATCGCCAAAGAAAAAATCTAAAAGCGATTGCGGTTGCTGATGGCGATTGCGCTGGTTTTCATTAATTTTATAAACTGTTTTTACGTGAACAACAGCATGAATTGTTTGCTCTGCTGCATAAGTGAAATCAACAGGTTGACCGGTTTCGCTCAAATTTGCCCATTGCACTTTTGGTGCAGACGTTTGCTCATATTTTACATTTTCTGTTTTATTACTTACTAATGTTGAAGTAAGCAACGATACCGAAACTCCAACAACAGCCGAAACCAAAGCTGCTACAAATACTATTTTTTTCATACTTTTTATAGTTTTTATGATAATTAATTTTTATAGTGCAAATTTCGCAACAATATTGCGTTATTGTATTAAAAAAATGTGAAATAATTATAAAGATATTTATTTTATGATTTAAAAATAGTTAATTTTGTGCCAAAATTTGTGAATCAAGAATCAAGAATCAAGAAACAAGAAACAAGAAACAAGAACAAAGAACAAAGAACAAAGAACAAAGAATCAAGAATCAAGAACAAAGAAGTTAGTTTGTGAAACAACTAAATACTAACGACTAAATACCAGATACCAAATACTAACGACTAAATACGGAATACAGAATACTAAATACCAGATACTAACGACTAAATACGGAATACGGAATACAGAATACGGAATACAGAATACGGAATACTAAATAAATT
>JAITPP010000019.1 GCA_031289385.1 Prevotellaceae bacterium
TTGTGAATAAATCAGTTTGTACGTTCAGCCGCAATTCCGTTACCTTTACCGCCTGCACCGATTGGTCGATGCCAATCCATTGACGGTTGAGTTTATCGGCAACGGCAACGGTTGTTCCACCGCCCATAAAGGGGTCTAAAATCAAATCGCCTTCGTTGGAAGCGCATTTGATAATGCGTTCAAGTAATGTATATGGTTTTTGAGTGGGATAACCGATGCGTTCAGGGTCGTTCGCATTTAGTGAGTTCAGCAACCACCAATCTTCAGGAATTTTTCCTAACGGATTCGGTTTATAAACTTTTTCTGTCCCTTTATGTTTACCCCACATCGCATCGTCTTTGCGTCCTAATCCTTCGGCTTGATAGGGTATTCGTATTTCATCTGCATTAAAAGTATAGTTTAGACTTTTTCCGTAGCGAAATATGGTATCGTGCCTACGCCCGAAGTCCATTTTGGGCGACCCGCCGCCTCGGTAACACCATACAATTTCATTTCTGAAATTATTCATTCCGAAAATTTTATCCAAAATGTATACACGAATATAGGCATCGGCATGCCAATCGCAATGCAGAAAAATACTTCCTGTGGGTTTTAGTACTCGATGCATCTCTACTACACGTTCTTTAAGCCAAGCAATGTAATGGTCAATACCGCCACTCCAGCGGTCTTGAAAACTGCGTACTTCGCCCTCGTCGCCCCAAATTACTTCGTAGTTGCGATTGCTGAAAAACGGCGGGTCGAGATAGATTAAATCTACCGTTTCGCTCTCAATGTTTCTTAGTATTTCGAGGTTGTCGCCTAATATGAGTTTGTTTACTGTCATAATATTTTAATGTAATCGGCTACAAAGATAATAAATGAATTACATATTTTATTGTTTTATAATTAATGTTAAAAAAACATTCTTAATTCTTCCCTCTTCATTCTTCATTCTTTCACTCCGTTGCCAATTGCACTGCTTTTGTAATTGCGGCATTAAGTCCTTCGGGATTTTTGCCGCCTGCTGTTGCAAAAAATGCTTGTCCGCCGCCGCCGCCAGCAATTTCTTTTGCCGCCTCGCGAACAATTACGCCTGCATTTTTGCCGCCTGCAACCAAATCATCGCTCATAGCAACAATAAGTGTTGGCTTGTTGGCATCGTTGCAACCTATTACTATCAATATATTTTCAATTTCTTTACGCATTTCGAAAATTATATTTTTCAGCGTTTCGGCGTTAAACAATACTATTTTTTGTACAACATTTATTCCGTTAATTGTTTCAATATTTTCAAGCATTTCGCGTTTCAGAAGTTTCAGTTTTTCCTGCATCAAATCGTCGAGTTGTTTTTTCAGATTTTCGTTATCTTCTATTGATTTTTTTATAGCCTGAACAAAGGTAGGACTGTTGTTGAACAACTGCCGTATTTGTTTTAATGTGTCGATAGTTTCGTAAATAATATTTTCTGCTTTTTCGCCCGTTGTGGCTTCAATACGGCGCACTCCTGCCGCTATTGCCGACTCCGAAATTATTTTGAAAAATCCTATTTGTCCTGTTGCCGCAGCATGTGTTCCGCCGCACAATTCGACAGATTCGCCAAATTTTATTACGCGAACTTCGTCGCCATATTTTTCGCCGAACAATGCCATTGCGCCCATGTTGCGGGCTTCGTTTATAGGCACGTGGCGATTTTCGTTGCGCGGTTTGTTTTCACGAATTTTTTCGTTCACAATTTTTTCAACTTGCCGAAGTTCATCATCGCTCAGTTTTTGAAAATGTGCAAAATCGAAACGCAAATAATTTGAATTTACCAACGAGCCTTTTTGTTCTACGTGTGTGCCCAAAACCTGTCGCAGTGCGTAATGCAAAAGATGCGTGGCAGTGTGATTATTTGCTGTTGCGATACGTTTTTTCAAATCTATTTTTGCGCGAAACGTTGCCGATGTGTTTTGCGGAAGCCGTTTTGCAATATGTATTATCAAATTATTTTCTTTTATGGTATTGATAATTTCTACGGTTTCGTTTGCCGATTCTATTTTGCCGCTGTCGCCAACCTGCCCGCCCGATTCGCCGTAAAACGGAGTTTTATTGAAAACGAGATGAATAAATTGTTCTGATTTTGTTTTCACAACACGATAACGCGAAATTTCAACGTCTGTTTCGGTTTCATCGTAACCAACAAATTCTTCTTCCTGTATTTCGTTAATCACAGTCCAGTCGTCGGCTTCGACTGTTGCTGCGTTTCGGCTGCGAGCTTTTTGCATATTCAGTTCGCTGTTAAATTCTTTTTCGTCGATAGTAAGATTATTTTCGCGGGCAATAAGTTCGGTAAGATCAATAGGAAATCCGTATGTATCGTACAAAACAAACGCCGATTTTCCATCTATCACATTTTTATTTTCCGATTTTGTTTTTGCAATAATATTATCCAGCAAGCGTATTCCGTTTTCTATTGTACGCAAAAATGTAGATTCTTCTTCGTTAATAACTTTTTGGATAAGCGTTTGCTGCGCTTTGATTTCGGGAAAAGCATCGCCCATTAAATTCACAAGCGAAGGCACAAGTTTATTTATAAACGGCTCGTTGAAATTTAAAAATGTATAACCGTAACGCACCGCACGGCGCAAAATTCTTCTAATCACGTAGCCTGCTTTATTATTTGACGGCAACTGCCCGTCGGCAATCGAAAAACATATTGCACGCAAATGATCGGCAATAACGCGCATTGCAATATCTGTTTCGTTGCTGTCGCCGTATTTTTTGGCTGAAAGTTCTGCAATTTTTTGAATTATCGGTTGAAAAACATCGGTATCGTAATTGCTTTTTTTGCCTTGAATTGCCATACATAAACGCTCAAATCCCATTCCTGTATCAACGTGTTTTTCAGGAAGTTGTTCGAGCGAGCCGTCTGTTTTGCGATTGTATTGAATAAATACCAGATTCCAAATTTCAATCACTAAGGGATTTCCTTTGTTCACCAAATCTTTTCCGTCAATTTTTTTGCGTTCTTCGTCGTCGCGAAGATCAATATGAACTTCGCTGCACGGACCGCAAGGACCTGTTTCGCCCATTTCCCAAAAATTATCTTTTTTACTTCCAAGCAAAATTCTGTCTTTGGGAAGAAAAATTTCCCAATATTTTGATGCTTCATCATCTGCCGTTATGCCGTCGTCGGGGCTGCCTTCGCAAACGGTTGCATAAAGTCGGTTGGGATT
>JAITPP010000039.1 GCA_031289385.1 Prevotellaceae bacterium
TTTTTACTACTTTTATGCTATAATTACAACTAAATAAACAATGCTTATAAAGACTTACGGTAGCGCTTTTTATGGGATAAACGCAACTACAATAACAATAGAAGTGAGCGTTTCGCAAGGAATAAATTTTCACCTTGTGGGATTGCCCGACAATGCAGTAAAAGAAAGTCAGCAACGAATTTCTACTGCTTTAATTGCCAACGGATATAAAATGCCGGGGAAAAAAGTTGTGATAAATATGGCGCCGGCTGATATTCGCAAAGAAGGCTCGGCTTACGATTTGCCTTTGGCGATAGGCGTTTTGGCGGCATCTGAACAAATAGAATCAAAAGACTTGGAACATTATGTAATAATGGGCGAACTTTCGCTTGACGGTGCTTTGCGTCCGATAAAAGGCGCGTTGCCCATTGCAATACAGGCTCGCGCCGAAGGTTTCAAAGGATTTATTTTACCCAAAGAAAATGCCCGCGAAGCCGCTGTTGTTGATTCGCTCGAAATTTACGGTGTAGAAACACTAACCGAAGTTATTGATTTTCTTAACGGTAAAAAAAATATAGAGGCTACGGTTGTAAATACGCGCGAAGATTTTTTTTCGAATCAGCGACATTATGATGTTGATTTTTGCGATGTAAAAGGACAGGAAAACGTGAAACGCGCTCTTGAAATTGCCGCTGCCGGCGGGCACAATGTTATTATGATAGGAGCGCCGGGTTCGGGAAAATCTATGCTCGCAAAACGTTTATCAACAATACTGCCGCCGCTTAATTTGCGCGAGGCGTTGGAAACAACAAAAATACATTCGGTAGCAGGAAAAATCGACAGAAATACAAGTTTATTGACAGTACGCCCGTTTCGTTCGCCGCATCACACAATTTCGGATGTTGCGCTGGTGGGCGGCGGCACATATCCCCAGCCGGGAGAAATATCGCTTGCGCACAACGGCGTGCTTTTTCTCGACGAACTTCCGGAATTTAAACGCACCGTTTTGGAAGTTATGCGCCAACCGCTCGAAGACAGAAAAATCGCCATTTCGCGAGCCAAATTGTCGATAGAATATCCTGCAAATTTCATGTTGATAGCAGCCATGAATCCATGTCCCTGCGGATTTTATAATCATCCCGAAAAGCAATGTTTATGCGCTCCGGGAACTGTTCAGAAATATTTAAGCAGGATTTCAGGACCTTTGCTCGACAGGATTGATATTCACATTGAAGTTGTGCCCGTTTCGTTCGAAAAACTTTCGGACATGAGCAAAGGCGAAACAAGCGAGCAAGTTCGCGAACGAGTTATAAATGCCCGCAAAATTCAAGAAGAACGCTTTGCCGACACAAAAAATATTCACAGCAACGCAATGATGACAACACAAATGCAAAAAAAATATTGCCGTCTGGATGCCGAAAGCGAAAGCGTGTTGAAAGAAGCCATGCAACGACTCGGACTGTCGGCACGCGCCTACGACAGAATACTGAAAGTAGCACGTACAATTGCCGACTTAGAAACAAAACCCAATATAGAATGGCAACACATTGCCGAAGCCATTCAATACCGAAGTTTGGATAGAGAAGGCTGGGCGGGATAAATTGATTTATTATTTATTATTGATTATTTGTAAAACTCTTGCTGTTCTTCAATTTCATCTAATATTGCCTTTACTGTTGAATTTAATTCGGGAGGAATACGCAACATTAAATTATTTTCATTTGCCTTGCCGTTTAATATCTGACAAGCATAATACAATGGCTTATACTGCTCCTGCAATTTATTTCCAAACTCTGCATTTTCAAATAATTTATTAACCAACGTTTTTTGATGGTGTACCAACAATTGCTCAATTAAAAAATACTTATTGTCTGTATTTTCATCTAAGGGATTACAATTAATTGTAGCCAAATCATTTAAATCGGAATTTCTATTTTCGATGGCATTTACTACATAATGAATACCCACCGAACCTGCAAAAACAAATTTCACTTTTCCATTGACTTTGCTTTGCCGCCAACGTCTTAAATTTTTCAATATTAATTTGACTTCATTGTTATTTTTTTAATTAGCAAATTTATTTATGGTTTTAAAATCAAAAGAAACAGAATATCAGGCGTATATATTTTTAACAAAAAAAGCGTGAAGTTCAACCTCACGCCTTTTGGTAATTTATTTATATTCCTTGTTTTATTTATTAGTTCTTCCTGAATATATTTTCAATGCCTGTTCAAGACATTTTATTGCATTTTTCAAATCTTCGGTTCTTAAAACGTATGCGATACGAACTTCGTTTTTTCCCATTCCAGCACTTGCATAAAAGCCTGTTGCGGGTGCTACCATCACTGTTTGTTTTTCGTACTCAAAATCTTCGAGAAGCCAACGGGCAAATTTATCCGAATCGTCAACCGGCAATTTCACAACCGTGTAAAATGCGCCTTTTGGTTTCGGACAATACACGCCGTCAATTTTGTTGAGCGCATCTACCATATAATTGCGCCGCTCGATGTATTCGTTATAAACATCGGTAAAATAACTGTCGGGAGTTTGTAAAGCGGCTTCGGCGGCAACTTGCCCGTAAGATGGCGGACACAGCCGAGCCTGAGCAAATCGCAATGCGGTATCAACAACATCTTTATTTTTTGAAATCAACGCTCCTATGCGTACTCCGCACATGCTGTATCGTTTTGAAACAGAATCAATAAGCACAACATTTTGCTCTATGTCTTTAAGTGTCATACATGAGATATGCGAATTTCCATCGTAGCAAAATTCGCGATAAACTTCGTCGGCAAAAAGATATAAATCGTATTTCAAAACTATTTGTCGCAACGATTCGAGTTCTGCCGCCGAGTACAGGTATCCTGTGGGATTGTTGGGATTACAAATCATAATCGCCTTTGTTCGCGGCGTTATAATTTTTTCAAATTCTTCGATTGCGGGAAGAGCAAAATCGTTGTCGATAGTGGTTTTTATAGGCACAACTTTTATTCCTGCTTGAAGCGCAAATGCGTTGTAGTTGGTGTAAAACGGCTCGGGGATAATGATTTCATCATTTTCGTTCAAGCACGACATCATTGCAATGGTTATTGCTTCCGAACCGCCTGTGGTAATAATCATATCGTTATGACTGATATCAATTCCTATTCCCTGATAATATTCAGCAAGCCCTTTTCGATACGATTCGTTTCCTGCCGAATGGCTGTATTCGATAACTTTTTCGTCGTATTTTTTCACGGCATCCAAGGCTAACGGCGGCGTAATAATATCGGGTTGTCCGATATTTAGATGATAAACTTTTATTCCGCGTTTTTTTGCCGCTTCGGCATACGGAACTAATTTACGAATTGGCGATGCAGGCATTGCTTTACCTTTTTCTGAAATTTTTGGCATATATGTTTATAATTTTAATTAAGAAAATTTTAATTTGCCTGCAAAAGTACTAAAAAATGTATAAACGAAAAAATTGAATATTTATTATTGAATATTGATTATTAAAAAAGCGCACAGATTACATAGATATTACAGATAGTGGTTAATGATTAATGGTTAATGATTAGTGGTTAATAGCGACTAAATACCAACGACTAAATACTAAATACTTATTTGTGTCTTTGTGAAATATTAAATTTATGCACAAAACCAAGCCGAGTGCAGTATATAAATATTTATTCACAAAAATTATATCCCCTGTTCGTGTACATCTTTTACTGCGCGTCCCGAAGGTTCGTTCATTTTTTTAAATGCTTCGTCCCATTCCAATGCAATTGGAGTACTGCACGCAACCGACGGTACAGACGGCACACATTGTGCTGCCGAATCTGACGGAAATAGTTCGGTGTAAATCGAGCGGTAATAATATTCTTCTTTATTTTGCGGCGGATTAATCGGAAAACGCTCTGTACGCGTTGCCATTTGCTCGTCGGTTATTAATTTTGATGTCATATCGCGCAACGTATCTATCCAATTATATCCTACGCCGTCCGAAAATTGTTCTTTTTGTCGCCACGCCACGCTTGCAGGCAAATCGTTTTCGAATGCTTTGCGCAATATCCATTTTTCCATTTTTCCGTTGGTAGCCATTTTGTCTTTCGGATTCAGACGCATCGCTACGTCTAAAAATTCTTTGTCTAAAAACGGCACGCGCCCTTCTACACCCCACGATGCAAGCGATTTATTTGCGCGTAAACAATCGTAAAGATGAAGTTTGCTTAATTTGCGAACGGTTTCTTTATGAAATTCTTCGGCATTCGGCGCTTTGTGAAAATACAAATAACCGCCAAAAATCTCGTCAGCGCCTTCGCCCGAAAGCACCATTTTTACGCCCATCGATTTGATAATACGAGCCAATAAATACATTGGCGTACTTGCGCGAACGGTTGTTACATCATACGTTTCGATATGATAAATTACATCCCGTAAAGCATCCAAACCTTCTTGAATTGTAAAATGTATTTCGTGATGTATCGAGCCAATGTGCGTGGCAACTGTTTGCGCCGCTTTTAAATCGGGCGAACCGTCCAATCCTATCGCAAACGAGTGCAACTGAGGCCACCAAGCCTCCTGAGTATTACCCGATTCTACACGTTTGGGAGCATATTTTTTGGCTATTGCCGAAATAATTGACGAATCCAACCCGCCCGACAATAATACTCCGTAAGGAACATCTGTCATCAACTGTCGTTCTACGGCTGCTTCCAGCGCATTGCGCAATATTTCGGCAGACGACGAATTATCTTTTACTGCCGAATAATTTTCCCACTCGCGAAAATACCAACGCACAGGCTGTTTGTCGCAACTATAATAATAATGTCCGGGAAGAAATTCTTCGATTTTTGTACAATATCCTTCCAATGCTTTCAATTCTGACGCAACATAATAAGTTCCGTCATTATCCCAGCCCTGATACAACGGCACAATGCCAATATGATCGCGCCCTATCAGAAAAATATTTTTTTCGATATCGTACAATGCAAAAGCAAAAATTCCGTTCAAGTCTTCAAAAAAATCTGTTCCTTTTTCTCTGTACAACGCTAAGATTACCTCGCAGTCCGATTGTGTCAAAAACTCGTAAGAGCTGGACAAACGTTGCCTGATTTCCTGATGATTATATATTTCGCCATTAACCGCCAATACTAATTTACCGTCTTTACTGAAAAGCGGTTGTTTTCCCGATTGCGGATCAACAATAGCCAAACGCTCGTGCGCCAAAATAGCGTTTTCGTTCGAAAAAATTCCAGACCAGTCGGGTCCTCGATGACGTATTTGTTTCGACATTTTAAGTACCTGAGAGCGTACATTTTCAGGCATTTGCTTTAACATAAAAGCACCTACAATTCCACACATACCGATTTATAATTTAGAATTAAAAGAACAAAAGTAAGTATTTTATTGTTAGTTATGTAAAAATTTAACATCAACGGCATTTTTATTTCTACTTATAATATACTTATAATCACAGTATTATCAGCATTTACAAATACAATTTTATTTTGATATATAATTTTAATACTGTTAAAAACGATGTAATTAGATTGATTGATTTTTAGAAACAACAAATAGGTATTTAGTATTTAGTCGTTGGTATTTAGTCGCTATTAACCACTAATCATTAACCACTAATCACTAATCATTAACCACTAACCACTATTTTTTTATCTCAAATCAACAAAAGAAAAAACAAAGCAAACTTTTGGTTATTGTTTACTTTGTTCTCTCAACAATTAATATTAAAAACTATGTAATGAATTTAAATTCAACTTATAAATCCAAGTATTTCGTTTTTTTGTATTTTGTCGCCTTGTTTTGCAAATATTGCAACAATTTTACCGTCAAAAGGTGCTTCAACGGCTTCCAATCCGTAATATGCCTGCACAAAACAAACTTTATCGCCTTCGCTGAATTTTGTTCCTATTGTTGGTGCTGTTGATGTATCTTCAACATCGTATTGCCAAATAACTTCGCCTTTACACGGCGCATGCAGCGGTTTTGCGTTGGGATATTGTTCCAGCACTTTTTCCACGTCAATTTTTGGTATTTCAACAACGGGGCGGGCAACGATTATCGGCGCATTTGCTTTTTCTTTTGCGGCTTCCAGTTCTTTGTTAAAACGTTCTTTTGCAACTCCCGATTTATAATCGCGATATTGGCGATCGTGCATTGCAAGTTCAAACAATTCTTCGTCATCCTGTCCAAAATCCCATTTATTTTCTTTCATTTCTTTGCGATATTCGTCAAGTTGGTCGGGGAATGCATCTTGCGGATCGCCATTGTAAAATTCAAGATTATTTTTTTGCGCAAGTTCTACAATTTCGGGCGCTAATGTTCCGGGCAATTTGCCTGCTTTTCCGAGAATCATATTCCATGTATCTTTATCGATTATAGAGAAACGCGGCTCGTTTTTCGCAAGTGAAAAAATATTCATCAAAGCAATATTTTTAACATATTGGCTAAATGGCGTTACCAATGGAGGATAGCCAAGTTTAGGCCATACGTATTCAACTTCTTGGAATAATTGAACAACAAGTTCGTTCAACGTAACTTCGGTTTTTTTGTGCTGACGAAGCGCCATGTTTATTGCGTTGTGCATACCTTTAAGATCAGCCATCATCGAGCCCATCATTCCTCCCGGCAGTCCGCAGCCAATCAGCAGCGATGTGCTTACTTTGTTGCTTGCATCCATAAAATATCCGAGAAAATCGTCGATAAACGATTGTGTCAATCTGCGGGCTTCCATGTATGCTTTCATATTTATTTCGGGAACTTTAAATCCTGCATCTTTCAGCATTGCTTGAATTGTAATAACGTCAGGATGAACCATTCCCCACGAAATAGGTTCCATTGCAACGTTTATTATATCCACGCCGTTTTTTGCCGCTTCGAGCATTGATGCTACCGAAAATCCGGGTCCGCTGTGTCCGTGATAATCGACAATTATATCGGGATATGCTGTTTTTATTCCTTTGATAATAAGTCCGATGCTGTGCGGGCGTCCGATTCCTGCCATATCTTTAAGACAGATTTCTTCTGCTCCGTTTTCAATCAATGTTTTTGCAAGATTAACGTAATATTCTACCGTGTGAATAGGCGAATGTGTAATGCAAAGCGAGCCTTGCGGTGTCATTCCGCCTTCTTTTGCATATTTTATTGAGCGGATAATGTTTCTGCTGTCGTTAAGTCCGCAAAAAATGCGAGTAATATCAACGCCTTGGGCGTGTTTTACTTTGTACATTAATTTACGCACATCGGCAGGAACGGGATACATTCGTAATGCGTTTAATCCTCTGTCGAGCATGTGAGTTTTTATGCCGACTTGATTAAATGGTTTTGTAAATTTGCGAACTGCTGTGTTAGGATTTTCTCCGTACAGTAAATTTACTTGTTCAAATGCGCCGCCGTTTGTTTCAACACGGGCAAAACATCCCATGTCGATAATTACAGGCGCAATTTGTACTAACTGATCAACACGCGGTTGATATTTGCCCGACGATTGCCACATATCGCGGTATAACAGACTGAATTTGATTTCTTTTGCCATTTTATTTATTATTTTATTTGTTATCTATTTTTTTTGGACTGCAAAGATAAGACATTTAAACCAAGAATATGTCAAAAACATAAAAATTTTATGATATTTTTAATTTATCGACTTTTTTATTACTTTTGTGGCAAATTTTATATAAAATGGCGGAAAAGGTTTTTTTTAGTTTTTTGGTTAATGAAAATACATTTTTAAATTTATCAATACAAAAAATATCAATATGATTACGTACAAATTTTATACGTAAAATATTGATTCAAAAAAAGTTTAAAAACGCTGCAAAATCACCACCTTGAAGAGGAAACAGCTGACACGAACATGATTAGTGCAATTAAAAATAGTGAAAGAATTACAATTGTAACAATACCTGATATTTTCCAATATTTTCTCTGCTGAAGAAATGCCGTTTCAAGCGAATCATTATTGTTTGTTCTACAATATTCACTGTAGGCATTTGCGCTTTTATACAAGTACGAACCAATACAAATAATTACAATTGCAAGAACCATGCAAAGAATAGCTCCAATGATAAGAAATGTAGTGTCGCCCCCATAATACATACCATAAACACTACTGTAATTGATTACAGCTACAATAGCACCTACAATAGCACGGAGTCCAAATATAAGCAAAAGACCTCCGCCAATAAATGAAAGTATTGATAAAAACTTCATCCACGGGGCTGTTTTGCGGATGCTTTCGATAGACGATTCGGACAATATTTGTCCTGTGTTGTTAATTTGATTTTCCATAAATTTTGTATTTTAATATGCAAATGTACAAATATTTTTTGATGTACAAATATGTAAATATTTTTGCCAAAAAAACTGGTTAAGTTTTAATTGCAATATTTCTATTTTAAACACAAAGTTAGCAGAAGGTTTCGCAAGTTTACAAATAATTTCCGTAATTCGTAATTTCTCAAGTCGTGCGGGTAAGCGTTTGTAATTCTAATTATCTTTTGTTCTCCGCACTCTTTGCCAACATTCTTTCATCCCTGCATTCCGCTACGCTGCATACGGAGTTATCAATATTTAAGTCCTTCGGACTTTTTTCTATTCAACAAATTTCGTAATTGATTTTTACCACAAAGTTCACAAAGAAAAAAACACAAAGAACACAATTTTTTTATATC
>JAITPP010000066.1 GCA_031289385.1 Prevotellaceae bacterium
CATTTATTAATTGAATATACCTTATTTCAAAAAAATCATGTAAATTTGCAACCAACAATAATTAATAATTAACAATTAATAAATGGTAGAAAGCAGAAAACCCGATTGGTTAAAAATAAAATTACCGCACAATAAATTGTCGGTACAGGTAAATGATATTATTCACAAACATCAGTTGCATACTATATGCACAAGCGGAAAATGTCCAAATCGCGGCGAATGTTGGGATTGCGGCACGGCAACGTTTATGATATGCGGAGATATTTGTACGCGGGCATGTAAATTTTGCAATGTGCACACAGGAAAACCTTTGCCTTTGGATACAAACGAACCCGAAAACATAGCAAATTCGGTGAAATTATTGCAATTAAAACACGTTGTACTTACTTCGGTTGATAGAGACGACTTGCCCGATTTTGGCGCAACGCACTGGGTTGAAGTGATAAAAGCAGTGAAACACGAAAATCCTGATACAACGATGGAAGTGTTAATACCCGATTTTCAAGGCAGAAAAAATTTGATAGATTTAATACTTGATGCACATCCCGAAGATAATTCTCACAATCTCGATACAGTTAGGCGACTGTCTAAAAGCATACGGAGCAGAGCAAATTACGAAGTTTCGCTAGCCGTTATAAAACACATTGCCGATTCGGGAATTGTTGCAAAATCGGGAATCATGCTCGGATTGGGCGAAACGCGCGACGAAATTCTGCAAACAATGGACGACTTGCGTAATGTAAATTGCAGCGTTATCACAATCGGACAATATCTTCGTCCGTCGCAATCGAATATCGAAGTTAAAGAATACGTACATCCCGAAATATTTGAAGAATATCGCATAATCGGAAAAGAAAAAGGATTTACACACGTAGAAAGTGCGCCTTTGGTAAGATCGAGTTACCATGCCGAAAAACATATAATAGTGGTTAGTGATTAGTGGTTAATGATTAATAATTTTTTATGATTAGAAAAACAGAATTAATAGATTTAGGAACATTAAATTATCGCGCGGCTTGGGAAAAACAAGAGTTTTTATTGGAAAAACTGAAAGAAGAAAAACGAATGTGTCAAACAGGCATAAATTATTTATTATTGGTTGAACATCCTCATGTATATACGCTTGGGCGCAACGGCGATAAACAAAATATGCTGATAGATGCAATTCAGTTGAAAGCCAAAAATGCAGAATTTATAAAAGTTGACAGAGGCGGCGATATAACGTATCACGGTTACGGACAATTAGTTGCATATCCCATTATTCGTTTGGATGTTTTTGAAATCGGCGTAAAAGAATATGTATTTAAATTAGAAGAAGTTGTAATTCGCACATTGCTTAACTACGGATTAAAAGGCGAGCGGTTGCAAGGCGCTATTGGCGTTTGGCTCGACACCGACACAAACGCAGCACGCAAAATATGCGCTATCGGAGTGCGCTGTTCGGGATTTGTTACCATGCACGGCTTTGCGCTGAATGTAAACACCGATTTGAATTATTTTAATTACATCAATCCATGCGGATTTATCGACAAAGGCGTAACCTCGCTCGAAAAAGAAATAAACCGCAAAACAGATATGAACGAAATAAAAAAACTTATTATCCAAAATTTTCAAGATGTTTTTGAGATGGAATTTTAGTCGTAAGTGCATAAGTTGTAAGTCGTAAGTTGTAAGTCATAAGTCGTAAGTCGAAGTTAGAGAAGTTATTGGCGAATAGTGCTTAATTTTTCATTTTTCATTCTTTTAGCACACAGATAAAAATCAATTACGAATTACGAAAATTACGAATTACGAAGTTTCTCGAATAAAAAAACCTTTGTGTTCTTAGTGAAAACGCTTTGTGTTCTTAGTGTTTAAACACACAGATAAAAATCAATTACGAATTACGAAAATTACGAATTACGAAGTTTTTCGAATAAAAAAACTTTTGTGTTCTTAGTGAAAAACTTTGTGAACTTTGTGGTAAAAAAATCAATTACGAATTACGGAATACAGAATACTCTCTTTCTTTGTGTTCTTAGTGTTTAAACACACAGATAAAAATCAATTACGAATTACAAATTACAAATTACGCGCCCTGAAAGGGCAACGTCCTACGAAAAAAAACGCAACAAACAAGAGTGCGGAGCACAAAGATTATTAGGATTACAACCGTTCACCCGCACGACTTTTAGAATTGAGAATTTTAAGCACACAATTTACACAAAAAACGATGAAAACAAAAATAAACAGAACATTGTAGAATGCTTTAAAAATCTCAAAAAAAAATGAATAAAATAATTTTATTATGTTTAATTTTTTAATACTTTTGTAAAATGAAAAAAACAGATTTAACGGCTGACTGTATGGATATAAAACAAATGATAGCAGTTAGTGGTAAAGCAGCAACAAGTGGAAGCAATAGCATTAGTTGCATAAATTGTTAAACAACAATAAAATAACCATATCAGGTATGATTTATGCCTGATATAGTATTTAAAAGGTTAATTAATATTTTAAAAATTATGAATAAAAACACTATTATTGTATTCATTTTGCTTGTATTTTCTGTATCTTCACTTACAGGACAAAACGAGCATGAAAGCAAATATGATTACATTACAAGCAGCTACTATCAACTTGTATATGAGGCAGATGTTGCCTATTTGGAAGGTAACGACAGTTTGGCTTTTGCAAAATTGCAGGAAGCCGAAAGACGCTGTCCTTTAATAAATCAGTTTGAACACAGAGAAATTGAATTATACTGTTGTTTATTGATGAAAAACAGACAATATGAAAAAGCGATTGCCTATATGGATACTTTGGCTGTTGCTTACGGAAGTTTCCCTTTTCGTGCTCTGGCTGAATTGGGAAAAGACAGCATTTTGACAAGAGATTTTTTAATAAATAACCCCGATTTTTACAATAAGATTTTTCCTGAACTTTTGGCAAAAAGAGAAAGCTTTTATACGCCCGAGAGAGATTCGTTAGTGAAAAATTTAAGGGCAATGTCAGAGGACGACCAAAAAGTAAGAAAAGGCATGGATAATAAAAAAACTTTCAACAAAAAAACTTTCGACTACAAAACAATGTATAAAACTGACAGCATAAACAAAATCAAATTGTTACAAATTATTGAAAAGTACGGTTTCCCTAACGCTAGTTTATATGTAGACAAAGATTCTGACTTGCACACAAGAATAACGGCAATGTGCGTACATTTTTGGAAAGATAAAGAATTTGGAAAAATGCTGCTTCGTTTTGTACACGAAGGCAAATGCGGACCAGAGGTGTATGGTTTTTTTGTTGATAAAGAAATGTTGGAAGAACATAAAAAACTCATCTTTGGGGTATTCAATCATACTAAAAAAAAAGAAGTTAAAGATTTCAAAAATCTAAACAAACGCCGCATTTCAATCGGTATGCCCACACGTGAAATGGAACAAAGGAGAAATGAACTGATAGAACAGGGTAAACATAATGAATAATAAGCAAGTAATTGTTTTTTCAGAAGAAAATGATGTTTCCACAACAGATGTAATGAAATACTGCAAAATTACGGGTTGTGTGTTTCTATAATTAATTCTGATGATAAGGTGTTACATGACTGTATTTCAAAATAATATATAAAGATAAGTATTATTTTTTAATAAAAAAGTTAAAAATGATAGATATTTGAAAACATATATTTTTATT
>JAITPP010000067.1 GCA_031289385.1 Prevotellaceae bacterium
TCGTTCTTTTTTTACCCTTATTTCTGAAAGTACCCTTAGTAGCATCAAATTTTTCTCGACATTTTTCCCTTATTCCCTTATTAAAATATTGAAAATAAGGGTAATTTGTGAGTGATTTATTTGGTTACTAAGGGAACTCACAAAAATAAGGGTTAAAACAAATTTACAAATTTGGAACGAATATTTTTAATCATTTTCAACATATTTTACACCCCACGCAAAGGTTTTTTTATTCTGCAAACTCCGTAATTCGTAATTGATTTTTTATCGCCCCCTCTCCTACCCTGCAAGAAAGTTATCAAGTTTGTCAAGTTTATCAAGTTTATCAAGTTTGTCAAGTTTATAAAGGTATAAAGATTTTTTTGTGTTCATTGTGTTTTCTTTGTGAACTTTGTGGTAAAAAAGAAAAAACACAAAGGACACAAAGATTTTTTCACAAAGAACACAAAAGCTTTTTTTTTATTCTGCAAACTCCGTAATTCGTAATTTCGTAATTCGTAATTGATTTTCATCTGCGTGCTTTTATCAAATCAACAAAAAATAAATCAACAAATACTAACGACTAACGACTAATGCCTAACGACTATTTTAAAAAAAGTAATAATTTTTTGCACATTTGCGTATTCATATTAAAATCTTTTACTATTTTTGAACTTGTTTTTACAATTATGTATGTTAAATTAAATTATTTTAGAAAATGAATATTAATACTCTTGTAACATTTTTAGATAAGGATGCCTCGCAATTTACCAGAGCAGACCTTATAAAATTTATTGAAGCAAACGCAATACGAATACTAAATTTTCGCTATATTGGCGCAGATGGACGACTGAAAACGCTGACGTTTGTTATCGACAACAAAAAGCATTTGGACGCAATTCTCACGGCAGGCGAGCGCGTGGACGGTTCAAGTCTGTTTCCTTTTATTGATGCCCAATCGAGCGATTTGTACGTAATTCCTCGTTATCGAACGGCGTTTATAAATCCTTTTTCCGAAATTCCGGCTCTCGATATTCTTTGTTCGTATTACGATAAAGATGGAAGTCCGCTTGCAATTTCGCCCGAAAATATTTTGCGTAAAGCACAACAAACGTTGCAAACACGCACAGGATATACGTTTCACGCTATGGGCGAACTGGAATATTATGCAATAACCGACGATAACGGATTGTATAAAATAGAAAATCAGCGCGGATACCACGAGTCGAGCCCGTTTATAAAATGGAGTGCATTGCGCACTGAGGCAATGCTTTTGGTGGCACGCTGCGGAGGACAATTAAAATACGGACATGCCGAAGTAGGAAATTTTTCGCTCGACGGAAAACTTTACGAACAAAACGAACTCGAATTTTTACCCTGCGATGCCGAAGATGCTGCAAATCAACTTGTAATTGCAAAATGGATTTTACGCTCGCTCGGAAACAAATACGGAGTTACGATTTCTTTTGCGCCAAAAATCACGATAGGCAAAGCAGGCAGCGGAATGCACGTTCACACAAAACTTGTAAAAGATGACAAAAACTGCATGAGCAACGACGGCAAACTTACCGATACCGCAAAAAAAGCAATTGCAGGATATTTATCTCTTGCACCGTCGCTTACGGCTTTTGGAAATACAAATCCCACTTCGTATTTTCGCCTTGTTCCGCATCAGGAAGCGCCTACAAATATTTGCTGGGGCGATAGAAACCGTTCCGTGCTGGTGCGCGTGCCGCTTGGCTGGACAGGCAAAATGTCGATGATTCAAGATTCAAATCCTAACGAAACTATTGATAATACCGATTTTTCGCAAAAGCAAACCGTAGAATTTCGCTGCTCCGACAATTCTGCCGATATTCATTTGCTGTTTGCAGGATTGATGGTTGCCGCGCGGCATGGCTTGGAAATGCCCGATGCGCTTGAATATGCACAACAACGTTATGTAGATGTAAATATTTTTGACGATGCCAATAAACACCGCACGCAAACACTCGAACAGTTGCCCGTTTCGTGTGCCGATTCTGCCGCACAGTTGTTGCAACAAGCCGAAATTTACAAGCAATACAACGTTTTTCCGCAAACAATAATTGATGGAGTAGTAAAAAAACTGAAAAGTTATAACGACGCAAATCTGCGCAACGAAATATCCGACAACGAAAGCAAAATTATAGAAATAGTAAATAAATATTTTCACTGCGGATAAAAATTAGTCGTAAGTCATAAGTTGTAAGTCATAAGTCGTAAGTTGTAAGTATTTGTTGATTTGAAAAAAGCACGCAGATAAAATCAATTATGCAATTACGAATTACGGAGTTTGCATAATAAAAACCTTTGTGTTCTTTGTGAAAAAATCTTTGTGAACTTTGTGGTAAAATAATCAATTACGAATTACGAATTGCCCCCCAGCCCCCTAAAGGTGAAGTTTGGCAGTGCGGAAAATTTAGGCAATGCAGAAAAAGTCCCCGTTAGGGGATTTAGGGGCTGAGAGAAAATAGAAAATAGAATTTAGAATGGAAAAAATCCTTTGCGTTCTTTGCGAAAACCTTTGCGGCAAAAAAAATCTTTTTAACTTTACAAACTTTATAACTTTATAAACTTTTTAACTTTATAAACTTTTTATAACTTTGCGGTATTAAATGACAATAAAATAGATTTAATTATGATATAAAAGACAGAAATAAAATTAAAAAACACATAGAAAAGCGTTAGCTTTTATTCGGGCAGTTGAAACTTAGGAAATTTCTATTCCCCCTTAAAGTAAAGTGTAACGCTCACGTAAACACGTGAGCTTTACTTATTTCGGGGGGAAGGTGTCCTAAGACCTCAACAGCCAAGTAGTATTGTTCACGTTTTTCGTTTTAAAAAAAATATTAAATGAAAAATATACACATAGGCTCGATTATAAAACAAAAAGTTATTGAAAGTTCGATGACAATTAAAGAATTTTCGGATAAAATTAATTGCGACAGAACTACTGTGTATGATATTTTCAAACGGAAAAGCCTTGATGTAGAACGATTGATAAAAATATCCCAAGTGTTGAATTACGATTTTATAAATGAAATTTATTTGAAACAACCCTCAAAAATACCTGTAAATAATTTGCCCACAACCTTTATTGCAATTGCAATAAATAACGACATTCTTAAAAAAGTAGATTTGCCCGCCGATTTTATTCGTCTTATAACAGACTGTAAATAAAGTTGTTTAATATATCAACGCAGAAAGTTGAACAAATCCACGCTTAATATATTTAGATACTTTTATTGTATATAATTTTGCATAAAAATAGTCAATATTTATTTGAAATGTATTATCTTTGCAATTACTAAAAAATAAATTATGAAGAATATTATAACATTATTACTTTTATGTGTTTGTTTTCAGCAAATTAAAGCACAAAATGATGATGCCGCATTTGGTGAAAACATCGTAAAAACACAATCAACCCACATTGTAGATGTTGGTTGGGTTGGTGCTGGTTATACTTACGAATATGCGTTTGCCGAACATTACACAATAAGCGGCAGCACAGGAATTACTGGATATGCAGGATACACATCATCAGATTTTTTTGGTAATTACTGGACTTATGCTTTTCATCCTTACGTAAGTATTGAGCCGCGTTATTATTACAATTTGCAAAAACGTGTGCGCAAAGGCAAAAGTATTGATGGAAACACAGGCTCGTTTTTAGCCGTTCAGGGTAGTTATATTTTCAAACCTATAAAAAAACATAATGTTTATGGCAATGTATCTGCCTTTGCAGTAGCCCCATATTGGGGTTTGCGCCGAATATGGTGGAATCATTTCCTTTTTGAATTTCGTGCAGGTTTGGCTTTCGGATTCAATAATTATAATGATTCTAATGTAGGCATTACTCTTGGTATAAGGTTAGGATATAAATTTTAAACTTTTTTCAATGTAGAATAAAAAACGACTGTATAAACTCAGTCGTTTTTACTTTTAAACACGTTATAATATTCTTATTTATATTCCAAGCGGAATAATGATTCAAAATATTATTATTCAAAGGGAGTGATTTTAAAAAGTGATTTATTAAAAAACTAAAAAATATTGATTTTGTATTTGATAACGATTCTTTTTATCGTTCATATCTATCTTTATCCCAAACAGGTTCGTGCAGCGTGGCGGCGTGGTTGAGGCAAAAGGCGAGGTATGTTATTGCGATGTTTTGGGCAAGAAATTGTTGTTCGTAAAAGGTTTTTATTGATAAAATTTCGTCGGCGCGGCGGCTGCCGTAAATATCGTTGTTGGCTTCTATTATTTTCAGGTTGTTTTGTTTGGCAAGGGCGAGCGTGTATTCGTGCAAAAAACGGCTGTCGGTTTTTAAGTGTATTGTTCCGTTGTTGATTAAAAACTGTTTGTATCGGTTTAGAAACATTATGCCTGTCAGTCGTTTTCTGTTGCGTTTGAGTTGAGGATCGGCAAAGGTTATCCATATCTCCGAAATTTCGTTTTCGTCAAAAAACGATGTTATAAAATCGATGCGGGTGCGGATAAATGCCACGTTTGCAAGTTTGTTTTCGTGAGCAAATTTAGCACCTTTCCACAAGCGTGCGCCTTTAATATCAATGCCTATAAAGTTTTTATCGGGAAATTTTTGCGACAGCGCTATTGTATATTCGCCTTTTCCGCAGCCGAGTTCGAGAATTATCGGATTATTGTTGGCAAAAACTTCGGTGTTCCATTTTCCTTTCAATTTGTAATCATTCCCAAAAAACTCATCAAGCGCAGGCTGATAAAGAGATGTAAATGTGGTATTTTCGTTGAATTTTTTTTGTTTATCTTTTCCGCTCATTTTTATCAAGTTTATTCGTTACAAAACAATTAACAATTAATAATTAATAAAAAATATATAAAAGATTGTTTTTCAAAAGAACAAGCCGTCAGGTTTGCATTGCTCGGTAAAAAAATGAGCCGCCGTTTGTATTGCAAGCCGTAGGTTTGCAACTTAGGGCTTTTATCGGTTGCAGTCCTAACGGACTGCTGTGTTGGTGTGTAACTATCATTTCTACCGAGCGATAATCCCTAACGGGATTTTTTATCATCTATTATAATTTATTTATTTTCATCACTTAATCCCTAACAGCATTTATATATTTTTTTCATTATCATATTAAAACATTATCAAATCATCACATTATCAAATTTTCACATTAACATATTATCAATATCATCACATTAACATATTCTCACATTAACAAATTAACACATTATCAAATTCATTCCACCGGTTTAATTTCAATGCTGACATCGCTTATTCCTGTTAGAATATCGTTGCGCATACCTTGTTGTATGGTGAAAGTGTAATTTCCGCGACTTGCAAATTTCACATTTCGGCGATACAAAAAATCGTTTTCCCAAATTCGCGAAACGCTTTTGCCTGTCCAGCGTCCGTAGTCGTCGGCAATGAGAAGGTTTAGCGTATCTACAACAGAATTTCCGAGCGGGGATGTTGTTTGCACAAACACAAAAAGGTTTTGCAGCGGATATTCGTTTGTGTTGCGAATGTTTATATAAATGTCAAATTCGTTGATGGTATCAACAATCGGGGCTACGAATTGCACGGTGCTGTCTTTGTTCCAGCCTTCGGGCGCAATGCGTTTGCCTTTGCGATAAATGCTATTGTCGGTGCAGGATGCAAGTGCAATAAGTATGCACAAAATTGCAAATAATTTATTTTCAGTTATTCGAATTTTCATTTTGACGTCTTTTCCATCTTTTGTTTTTCTTGTTTTTCGATTTATTTGTTTTGTTTTCCTGTGTATTTTCAACGTTTTCGGCAGGTTTTGTTACTTTATTGTTTTGCTGATTATTTGTGTTGATGTTTCTGTTTTTGCCTTTACTGTCGAATCGTGTAATACTGTCTTCGCCAACAATGTGTTGTGTTTCTGCTTGTTGTTTGTTAAATTTGTCGAGTTGCGTATCTTCAAGTTTTTCTATTTTAATTCCTCTGCGATTGAGTTCCAGCATTTTTTTCACACGTTCTACGGGTACGCCGATAAGTGTTGCGCCTTCGGGACCATACGAAAAATACATTATTTTTTTCAAAACATCTGTTTTTACAAGATAGGCATTTCCGTCTATAAGTTCGAGCGGGGCGTTTATTCGCGGAAAATCTTTTTGCGCTTCAAGATACACGCCTAATTCGTAGTTCAAGCAACATTTAAGTTTACAGCATTGTCCTGCAAGTTTTTGCGGGTTTGGCGATAGTTCCTGATAACGCGCCGCACCGGTTGTAACGGTAACAAACGAGCCAAGCCATTGAGCGCAGCAGAGTTCGCGTCCGCAAGGTCCAATGCCGCCGATAAGTCCTGCTTCCTGACGCGCTCCTATTTGTTTCATTTCTATGCGAACATGAAAATTTTCGGCAAGTACTTTTATAAGTTCGCGAAAATCTACGCGCTCGTCGGCAATGTAATAAAATATTGCTTTTGTTTTGTCGCCTTGATATTCTACATCGCCTATTTTCATGCTTAAATTAAGTTTTGATGCAAGTTGGCGCGATTTTATCATTGTAGCGTGTTCGAGCGAAATAGCATCTTGCCATTTTTCAATATCTGAGGCGCGCGCTTTGCGGTATATTTTTTTAAATTCGTAGCGTGCAGAATCAATTCCTCGTTTTCTTATTTGGCGTTTTACCAGATTTCCGCACAGCGAAACAATTCCAATATCGTGTCCCGACGCGGCTTCTACGGCAACAATATCGCCTTTTTTAAGGCTTGTATTACTGTCGTTGATATAAAAATTTTTGCGTGTATTTTTAAATTGTACCTCAACAATATTTGTTTCATCTTTGTCGTAAATATCGTCAAGCCAGTCGAATGTCGAAAATTTTTGCCCGCTTGTATTCATACAGGCTTTACATTCGCCTTGTTCTTTACAACAAACTTTACATCCGCGTATTTTATATTCTATATTTTTTTCGTTTTCTTTCATTATTATTTAAATTTTCACAAAAATACAAAAATTATACTTTTTTAAGCAATTTTGCGAATATTATTCCCAAATCGGTGAATATTATTTTTTGATTTCCGTTGTGTTCGATATGTAATAAGGCAAGATTTATTGCCGAATAAATATTTTCTACATTATCGGGAGTAATAAATCGCGATAATTTTTGAGAGAAATCTTTTTCTTTATCAATTGAATACGCGATATTCGGCAGTTGTCGGTTAAGAATAAAATTTTCGCGAATCATTTGTTGCGAATAATACAGAAAACTTTTTTGCTGTTCGCGTCCTAATTGCGCCATCTCTTCTGCCCAGTCAAGCAATTCGGCAAGATTTTTTCCGTATGCAAATCGCACTAAGAGTTGAAATTTGTCGAAAAAATCCTGTTCGGCTTCGTGTCTGTCGTGAATTTTTATTGCTTTCAGCACATCGCCCGTAGCAAGCCGAGTTAGCACCTGAGTTTCATTTGGCGACAAATCGTATTTTTCCGTCAGCATTTGCCGTATCGACTGCTCGTCAACAGGCGGAACTCTTATCAAAAGTGTGCGCGAAAGTATTGTTTTTATTATTTGTTCGATATTTTTTGAAACAAGTAAAAACAGTGTATTTGGCGGCGGCTCTTCTATCAATTTCAACAGTTTGTTGGCGGCGGTTGTATTCATTCGTTCGGGCATCCATATCAGCATGAATTTGTAATCGGCTTCGAATGGTTTAAAATTCATTTTTTGCTGAATGGCTTCGGCATCCAATTTGCCGATATTGCCTTGTTTATTTTCGATACCTACAAATTCGTACCACCTGCGCTCGCCGAAATACGGAAAATTTATAACCATTTCGCGCCATTGCGAAATAAAATTATCACTTGTCGCATCTTTTTTAACGCGGCTTGTGGTGTTCACAGGAAAAGCAAAATGTATATCGGGATGCACAAGTTTTTTAAACTTTATGCACGACTTACAATGCCCGCACGAGTCGTCGGCTTGCTTGTTGTGGCAGCAAATATACTGCGCATAAGCAATAGCCAACGCCAAATTTCCGCTACCCTCCGAGCCCACAAATAACTGAGCATGACTGATACGTTTGTCGGTTACCGTCTGTATCAGCTGACGTTTTAATTCGTGTTGTCCTATAATTTCTTTAAAAAGCATATAGCAAAGGTACAAATAAAAGTTGAAAAAAATAAAAAAATAATGGTTAATGATTAGTGATTAATGATTAATGGTTAGTTGTTAATGATTAATGATGAAAAAAAACCTTTGCTTTCATTGCGAAAAACCTTTGCGGTAAAAATATTTGATATAAGCACGCATATAACGCATATACGACAGATTTGCGCAGATAAAAAAACTATTACGAACTACACGCCCTGAAAGGGCAAAATAATTCAGCGTAGGGCAACACCCTACGAAAAAAAACGCAAACAAAAAAAGTGCGGAGCTTGAAAAATGTAAAAATGTAGGAATTAAGGAATGTAAGAATGAAAAACAATTACGAATTACAAATTACGGAGTTTACATAATAAGAAACACTTTGCGTGCTTTGCTTTGCGGTAAAAATATTTGATATAAGCACGCAGATACGACAGATTTGCGCAGATAAAAAAACTATTACGAACTACACGCCCTGAAAGGGCAACTTATTTCAGCGTAGGGCAACACCCTACGAAAAAAAACGCAAACAAAAAAAGTGCGGAGCACAACAGGAAAATAGAATTGCAAAAGTTTACCCGCACTTGTTGAATGAAGAATTAAGAGTTAAGAATGAAGAATTAAGAGTTAAGAATGAAGAATTAAGAGTTAAGAGTTAAGAATGAAGAATTTAGCCCCCAACCCCTAAAGGGGAGTTTGGCAGTGCGGAAATTTCAGGCAGTACAGAAAAAGTCCCCTTTAGGGGATATTTAGGGGCAAAAAAATTGAA
>JAITPP010000086.1 GCA_031289385.1 Prevotellaceae bacterium
TACAAAAATAACCATTAAGCGGGTAAATACAAAATGCCCGCTTATTTATTTTTTTAGCGGACAGTAGTGATAAAAATTAATAAAAGTTTCAAAATAATGAAACTTTTTATATCTTTGCAAAATAATAATATAGAAAAACATGAAACAATACACATTGTCTGAGATGGAAGACAAATATATAGGACAAAAAGGCAGTGCCGAACGAGATGAATACGAATATGAATTACGAATGGAATTGCTGTCGCGGATGATAAAGAAAACCCGACAAGAACGTGGATTAACACAAGAAAAACTTGGCGAACTTGTAGGCGTAAATAAATCGCAAATATCAAAACTCGAAAATAATGCCAATAGTGCAACTATTGAAACGGTATTAAAAGTTTTCAAAGCGCTAAAAGCAGATATTCAGTTTAATGTGCGGGTGGAAAATAAACTTGTTCAATTGCTGTAAAAACAAAATAACAGATGGATTTTATATCACTAAGCATAATTGATATTATAGATATTCTTATCACGGCATTTCTTGCTTATCAGGTTTACAAACTGATACGCGGGACTGCGGCAATGAATATTTTTATAGGAATAATTCTGATATATTTTGTATGGTTAGTGTGCCGTACACTGAAAATGGAATTGTTGTCGCTTATAATAGGACAAATAATTGGTGTAGGAGTTATCGCGCTGATTGTAGTGTTTCAGCCCGAAATACGCAGATTTTTACTGCTGCTCGGTTTTCGTTCGCAAAGCAAATTTTCGCTCAGCCGACTGTTTATTCATTCGCGCAAAAGCGTAGAATCAACCAAAGTTGTTGATGAAGTAATTAAAGCATCGCGCAAAATGGCTGATTCGAAAATCGGCGCACTTATTGTATTTGCACAAAAATCGCCTCTCAGCGACTATTCCGAAACAGGCGATATTATTGACGCTTTGGTAAATTCACGACTTTTGGAAAGCATATTTTTCAAAAATAATCCGTTGCACGACGGCGCAGTAATTGTTCGCAACGGACGAATTGTGGCGGCACGCTGCGTTTTGCCTTCAACCGACAATATCAATCTGCCAGCACATTACGGAATGAGGCATCGGGCAGCAATAGGCGTTAGCGAAAAAACTGATGCCGTTGTAATCATAATTTCAGAAGAAACAGGCTCAATTTCGTACTGCGAAAACGGCGATTTGAAATACAATATTTCGAGTGCCGAATTAAGAAATTTATTAATCGAAAAAGAATAAAAATCACAAAAAAAATAAATATTATGAAAAAAATTCTATTACTAATTTTAACCGTTACACTAAGCGTTTCGGCATTAGCACAACAGCAACACGGCAGAATATTTGACGACAAAATATTCAAAAGTTCAATTCTCGGCAGAGATGTAAATTACACCATTTATCTTCCGCCCGATTACGAAACGTCTTCGCGCAAATATCCCGTATTATTTTTATTGCACGGATACAGCGACGACCATACAGGCTGGATGCATTACGGCGAAATGAACCGCATTGCCGACGAACTTATAGGCGAAGGAAAAATAAGCCCAATGATAATCGTTGTCGCCGATGCAAAAAAAACTTGGTATATCAATAATTATACAAATACCGAGCGTTTTGAAGATATGTATATCACAGAATTTATACCGCACATAGAAAAAACATATCGCGCACGCGAAAACAAGCTGGGACACGCTATCGGCGGACTTTCGATGGGCGGTTACGGCTCGCTGCTGTACGCACTTAAATACACGGATATGTTTTCTGTTTGTGTTGCAATGAGTGCAGCCGTTTTCACCGACGATGAACTCAAAGCCCGCATCCTCGCCGAAGGCGAATCGTACGGATATAAAGAAAAAGAATTATTTGGCATAACAGACGAAAATCTTAGCGAACATTGGCATAAAAACAGCATTATTGACATTGTAAAAAATTTACCCGACAACAAGAAAAAATCAGTAAAATTTTATATTGATTGCGGCGACGATGATTTTTTATATTGTGGAAATTCGACGCTGCACATTGTTATGCGCGACTTGAAGGTTGATCACGAATACCGAGTACGCGACGGCGCTCACAGCTGGGCGTATTGGCGGCAATGCCTGTACGACGGCTTGATTTATATCAATAAATGTATGCGGCATTAATTTCAATTACGAATTACGAAGAGATAGAAGTTAAGAAGTTTGTCAAGTTATAAAGTTTATAAAGATTTTTTTCAACTCAGCAAAAAACAATTAAACAAAATACTTACGACTTATGACTTAATACTTACGACTTAAAACTTACGACTTACGACTAATTCAATAAATAATCAATCTTTTTGCACGGGATTCGGAAAAATTTACGAACTTTGTATGTATTTTACTGTTGTAAAACAGATTTAATAATTATAATATATTATAAATGAAGAAGATATTTATAACAATTTTATTAATTTGTGCGGCAAATGTAATGTCGGCACAATCGTACAAAATAGACTTGACAATAAAGGGATTGAGCGACACAACCGTATTGCTGGCTGTGCACGGCGGCGAAACAAAATACGTGGTTGATACTGTTATGCTCGACAGCAACGGCAAAGGCTCGTTCGCAAAACAAAAGACGCTGGAAGGCGGAATGTATTTTCTCGCCATAAACGGAATTGCACTTTTTGATTTTTTGGTTTCAGCCGATGGCGACGATAATTTTGGCATAATCACCAACAGCGAAACTAATTATGCCGATGTCGAATTTGTAAATTCGCCCGAAAATACGGCAATGCTGGCGTATCTTAATTTTCGCAATCAACATCAAAAACGCTACGAAAATTTGATAGAACAACTCAAAACAAGTGCCGAAAACAGCGATGAAGAAAAAGAAATACGCGCACAACTAATGGTTTTTAACCGTCCGCTTATCGAATTTTCCGACAGTTTGGCAAATGCGTATAAAGGCAAATTTCTGGCTTCGGTTGTGAAAGCCTTAGAGCCTCTTGACGAACCAAACTTTAATTTGCCCGCCGACGAACCCGACAGAGAACGAAAAATCGCAATGAATTATTATCTGTTCAACAAAGAACATTTTTTTGATAACATAAATTTCAAAGACGAAAGAATATTACGCACTTCGTTTTTCGAATCGGATATTTTCGATTATTATCTTAAAAATGTTTTGATTTTCAAAGAACCCGATTCAATAATTCCATGTATCGATAAGATAATGAGCCGTATGGACGAAGGCTCGCGCATTTACCGATATTTACTTTCGCATGTATTCAATTTTTATCAGAAATCGACTGTAATGGGGCACGAAGAAATAGTTATTTACTTGGGCGAAAATTATTATCTGTCGCCGAAAGTTACATGGGAAAGCGAAAAATTTGAAAAAGATTTAGTCGGTTTTATACAAAGAAATAAACCCACGCTGATAGGAAAAACATCTCCCGACTTGCTGTTGCCCACGCCCGACGGCAAACGCTACGAATCGATACACGCACTCACCGCAAACTACATAGTATTGTTTTTTTATGATACCGATTGCGGACATTGCAAAGAAGAAACACCGCGAATAAAAGCAACTTACGACAAATACAAAAACCTGCTCGGCTTGGAAGTTTATGCCGTATATATTCAAACAGACGAAAAAAAATGGCGCGATTTTATCGACACCAACAAATTAGACTGGATAAATGTTTGGGACCCGTATCGCAGCGGAAATATTTATAATACATTTAATACCGAAACAACGCCGCAGATTTATTTGCTGGATAAAGACAAAAAAATATTGGCACGCCGTTTGGATTCCGAAAATCTTGACAAACTGTTGGAGTTTTATTTTAATAGACAGTGAAAAAACATTTTATAATATGCAAATTTTAAGTCCCGATAAGCGGTGGAAAGATTATGAACTTATTGATTGTGGCGATTTTGAGAAATTAGAACGCTTTGGGCGATTTGTTGTACGGCGTCCAGAACCAAAAGCGGTGTGGGCAAAATCGCTATCCGATACCGAATGGGAGCAGTTGGCTGACTCTACTTTCAAACAAGGCGCAGGTTTCAATAAATCGGGCAAAGAAGACAGCGGAACATGGCTCAACAAAAAAACTATGGCTGAACAATGGACAATATCCTACAAAAATAATGATTTGAATTTTAAACTGCGGCTCGGATTAACAGCATTTAAGCACGTTGGCGTTTTTCCCGAACAAGCCCCA
>JAITPP010000148.1 GCA_031289385.1 Prevotellaceae bacterium
CCCGCACATACCGTTGTTTCTTACGTAAATACAAGCGTTGGCGTGAAAGCCCTTACCGATATTTGCTGCACGTCGAGCAATGCGGTAAAAATTATTGAAAGTTTACCGAAAGACGAAAAAATTGTTTTTTTGCCCGACAGAAATCTCGGCGCTTACATAAAATCAATTACAAAACGCGACGATATGGTTGTGTGGGACGGCGCATGCCACGTTCACGAAGAATTTTCGGTTGAAAAAATAATTGAATTAAAGAAAAAATATCCCGCAGCAAAAGTGTTGGCGCATCCCGAATGTAAAAAAACGGTGCTCATTTTAGCCGATAAAATAGGCTCTACTGCGGCATTGCTTGAATTTTCAAAAAATGACGATTGTAACCAATTTATAGTTGCAACCGAGTCGGGAATTTTGCACCAAATGCAAATGTCGAGTCCTCAGAAAACATTTATTCCTGCGCCGCCAATTGACTCAACCTGTGGCTGTAACGATTGCCGATATATGAAAATGATTACCATAGAAAAAATTTATAATACTCTAAAAAACGAAGAGCCCGAAATTATAATTGAAAAAGAATTAATTGAAAAAGCAAAAAAATCAATCTTACGAATGTTGGAAATGTCTAAATAATTAATAATTAATAATTTTTGGAAAATAAGGGGAAATATATATAATTATTTGGCTACTAAGGGAACTTTTAAAAATAAGGGTTTTGGTGAATATTTGGTAGTTAATGTAAATTATTTTTTCTATCAAATTCTGCGCTAAGTTTTTTTTCTAAATCTTTTAATTCACGCTTTTTTTCGGATATTTTTTTAACTGTTCTTATTATTAAATATATAAGTAAAATTAGAATAACTCCAGCAGCCGATATTATTGGTATTTTTAATTCAGGTTTTATTCCATTATTTGCTACTATTGCTACTGCTATTAATGGCACTACAAATACTAAAAAACATACCACTAAAAGCAAACCATCTTTATTATCTATATATTCCTCTATTTTTATATATTCAGGATTATGATATACATACGAATTTCTTTTCTGTTCTAATAATACTTTTTTCTGATTTTTTTCATCTTCTAATTTCTGTCCTAATAATAATTGTTCCAGCTTTCTTTTTTCTTCCAATAATAATTTTTCTTTATCTTCAAAATATTTATTTAGTTCATTGAGTGTTCTCGGTTGAAAATTATCTTTATTTTGTTCGTCAATCATTATTATATTTTCTTTCGTACCGTAAAGGTTAAAAGCAAGTAAATTATTATCAATAAAAGCAGGTTGATACAGGTAACTTATTTTGTCAAACTCAACTAAAAGAGTAGCATCTGCGCCGTTTAAAGTCCATTTTCCTTTTGTAACAACGCCGTTGCGCGAAAGTAATAAATCATTATTTGGTCTGAAAATAAAAACTTCGGCTTCGCCCACGTCGTTAAAAATCCACCATTTTTTATTGTATAAAATGGTTTCGCCGTCTAATTGTTTCGAGTAACTTTTAAGTCGTTGTATGCAACTTACTATGTATTGCTTCATTTTATTTAGTTTTTTATCAGAAAAAAATATAAAAATTGTTTATTTTCAACACGAAATTTATAAATTTCGGAGTGCAAATATAAAATATATTTTTCATTTTTGTGCTGAATTCGGTAAAATTAATAATTATTCGGCTACTAAAGGGTACTTTCAAAAATAAGGTTTTTAATAAAAAATTGAAAATAAAGCCTCAAAAAAATTATTCAAATAAAATAGTTTTTTCATTTTTCTAATAATTTGTGTAAATTTGTAAGAATTTTTGTATCAGATAATACTGTTTATGAAAATCGTAATTCGTAATTTTTAATTCGTAATTGAGTAGTAACATGGAAGATAAATTTAATCCACACAGAGAAAAAGATTTTAAGGATAGTGATTTTGAAAATCAAATACGTCCGCAGGAATTTTCATCGTTTTTCGGGCAAGAAAAAGTTATAGAAAACCTTAAAGTATTTGTAAAAGCGGCGATTCTTCGCGACGAATCGCTTGACCATGTTTTGCTGCACGGTCCTCCCGGGCTTGGAAAAACAACGCTTGCGCATATCATTAGCCGTGAGATGAATGTGGGTTTGAAAATCACCTCAGGTCCCGTTCTTGATAAACCCGGCGATTTGGCTGGATTATTAACAAATCTTGAAGAAGGAGACGTTTTGTTTATCGACGAAATTCACCGTTTAAGTCCTGTTGTTGAAGAATATCTTTATTCGGCAATGGAAGATTATACAATTGATATAATGCTTGATAAAGGTCCGAGCGCACGTTCGGTGCAAATTACAATAAATCCGTTTACGCTTATAGGCGCTACAACTCGCAGCGGCTTGCTGACAAGCCCCTTACGTGCTCGATTTGGAATTAATTGTCATTTAGAATATTACGATTATACAATACTTTTGCATATTATAAAACGCTCGGCAACAATACTGAATGTCAGTATCGACGAAAATGCTGCCGAAGAAATCGCCTTCCGAAGTCGCGGAACACCACGTATTTGCAACGCTTTGCTGCGGCGTGTGCGCGATTTTGCTCAGGTAAAAGGCGATGGAAATATTGATATAAAAATTACAAAATACGCCCTCGATGCGCTGAATATCGACAAGCGCGGCTTAGACAGCATGGACAATAAAATTCTTACAACGATAATAAATAAATTCAAAGGCGGTCCAGTAGGATTAACAACCATAGCAACAGCCGTTGGCGAAGATGCGGGAACGATAGAAGAAGTTTACGAGCCGTTTTTGATAAAAGAAGGTTTTTTGCAACGCACGCCTCGCGGACGCGAAGTTACCGAACTTGCCTATAATCATCTAAAAATAAAACGTATAAATTATGGAAACCTTTTTTAAATAATAATTACGAACTTGTAGAATGAAGAGTTAAGAATGAAGAATGAAGAATGAAGAATGAAGAGTTAAGAATGAAGCCCCCCAGCCCCCTAAAGGGGGAGTTTTGGCAATGCAGAAAGTATATGCACTGCCGCAAAGTCCCCTTTAGGGGATTTAGGGGCGGAAAAAATTGAGAATTACTGAATACTGAATTACGAAATACTGAATACAGAATTACATAATACATAATACATAATTACGGAATACTGAATACGATTTTAATTTGCGTTTCCAATAGTTTGTACGATAATCTGTGCAGAGGTGTTGTGCCGTGCAGGGCGATTGCTGCGCGGTGTTTTTTTGTCGGGTAGCCTTTGTTTTGTTGCCAATCGTATTGAGGATATTTTTTTGCGATATTTTGCATAAATTCGTCGCGGTGTGTTTTTGCTAAAATTGAGGCTGCCGCTATGCTTTTATATTTTGCATCGCCTTTCACTATTGTTTTGTGAGCAATGTTGTTATAAGGTTTAAAGCGGTTTCCATCAACAATTATAAATTCGGGTTGTGTGCTAAGATTGTTCAAGGCTTTGTGCATTGCCAAAATCGAGGCGTTAAGAATATTTATTTTATCAATTTCTTGGTTACTCACCGATGCTACCGCCCACGCAAGGGCTTCGTTTTCGATAATTGTTCGCAGTTGGTTTCGTTGTTTTTCGGTGAGTTGTTTTGAGTCGTTAAGCAAAGGATGTTCAAAATTGTCGGGCAAAATTACTGCGGCGGCAAATACCGGTCCGGCAAGACATCCGCGTCCTGCTTCGTCGCAACCTGCTTCGGGCTGTATATTTCCAAAAAATGATTTTAATGCTGCTGTTTTCAAAATTCATTAATATTTACGACAAATGTAGTAAAAAAGTTTATTAAGTTTGTCAAGTTATAAATTTTATAAAGTTTGTCAAGTTATAAAGTTATAAAGATTTTTTAAAAAAGAACACAAAGGGTTTTTTATTCTATTCTGCAAACTCCGTAATTCGTAATTTCGTAATTGATTTTTTACCGCAAAGTTAGCAAAGATGGGGTGTAAGAAATTAAAGGTTTATTTTTGCAAATGTTCGTTATTTTTACCCTTATTTTTGTCAGTACCCTTAGTAGTATCAAATTTTTCTTAACATTTTTCCCTTATTCCCTTATTAAAATATTGAA
>JAITPP010000187.1 GCA_031289385.1 Prevotellaceae bacterium
GTTTAATTGTTGATGTGTAGTTGTATGCACTAACGCAAATTAACTTCTTCTAACTTCTTAACTTCTTTGTTCTTGCATAATTGTTGATTTGTTTAATTGTTGATTTGTAGTTGTATATGCACTAACGCAAATTAACTTCTTCTAACTTCTATAACTTCTCTATTCTTGCATAATTGCTGATTTGAAAAAATCTTTCTAACTTTATAAACTTGACAAACTTTATAAACTTTCTAACTTTACAAACTTTCTCAAATATTGTTTTGATTTTTCAAAAATTATATATATATTTGCAAGCAGCATCATTGATTGATGGTGCATATCAAAAAAATATTATATATGAGTGTAGAATTTTTGCTTTTATTTTTGTCGATACTTTTTTTAATCAGCATATTTGCAACAAAAGCAGGCGCACGTTTTGGAGTTCCTGTGTTGTTGCTGTTTTTGGGAATAGGAATGTTATTTGGAACTGATGGTTTTGGATTTGAATTTCAAAATTATCATGCTGCGCAGGCTATCGGCACTGTGGCGCTTTGTATTATCTTGTTTTCGGGCGGGTTGAATACCAAATATCATGAAATAAAACCTGTGGCAAAACAAGGAATTACGCTTGCCACGCTGGGCGTGTTGCTGATGGCTTTTTTCACGGGAATATTCATTTATTATGTTACTCTGTTCTTTTTTCCTTCGTTAAATTTATCGTTTTTAGAATCATTGTTGTTGGCATCGGTGATGTCATCAACCGATTCGGCTTCGGTATTTTCTATTTTGAGAAGCAAAGGCGTGCGGTTGAAAAAAAATCTGCGTCCGTTGTTAGAACTTGAAAGCGGCAGCAACGACCCAATGGCTTATATGCTTACCATAATTTTTATACAGTTAATAGGCAGTGCAAATGCAGATTACGGCAAGGCTATTCTTGACTTTTTTATGCAATTTATAATTGGCGGTTTGGCAGGTTTTTGTTTTGGAAAAGCAGGCGTTTTTGTAATCAATAAAATAAATTTGTCAAACGATTCGCTGTATCCGATATTAATTTTTACTTGCGGAATATTTATATTTTCGGCTACATATTTTATCAACGGCAACGGTTATTTGGCGGTGTATATAGGCGGATTGGTGATTGGCAACGCGCATATAATTCACAAACGTTCGGCAATACGGTTTTTCGATGGTTTAGCGTGGATAAGTCAAATGATTATGTTCCTCACTTTGGGATTGTTGATTAATCCAAAAGAGTTGTGGGCAGTGGCTTTGGTGAGTGTTATTATCGGCGCATTTATGATTATTGCATCGCGTCCTTTATCTGTTTTCACATCGCTTTTGCCGTTTAGAAAAATGAAATTCAAAGAAAAATTATTTACATCGTGGGTTGGTTTACGCGGTGCTGTGCCTATTATTTTTGCAATTATTCCTTTGGCAGCAGGTTTAAATAATTCGCATCTGATTTTTAATATTGTATTTTTCATTACTCTGCTTTCGTTGCTAATTCAGGGAACAACTCTAACTCAATTTGCAAAATGGTTGCATTTGGCAGAGATTGGCGAAGATAAAAGTGATTTTCACGATTTCAATATGGAATTTTCCGAAGGCATTAAATCAACTATTACAGAAATAATTGTAAACAAAGCATTAATTTCAAATGGAAATAAACTGACAAACATTGAATTGCCCAATCACACCTTAGTTGTAATGATAAAACGCGATTCATCGTATATGATACCGCGCGGAAATTCGGAATTGCAGTTGGGCGACAAATTACTGATAATAACAAGCGATGAAAATGCGTTACTCGAAGCATATAAAAAATTGGGAATAAATAATTACCGATTGCGAAGAAATTAACAGAAACAATTACGAATTACGAAATTACGAATTACGTTTTTTCAAATAAAAAATCTTTGCGTTCTTTTCGGTAAAAATCAAGAATAAAGAATAAAAAAAGTTTAAAAAATAACAGAATAATTATTAATTTTCTAAATACCAACGACTAAATACTAAATACCAGATACTAAATACGGAATACGGAATACAGAATACTAAATACCAGATACTAACAACTAAATACCAAATATTATTTCATAATTCGTAATTGATTTGTACCTTTGACGTCAAAATAAAAACATAGAAATAATGAAAAAAATCTGTTTAACTTTCATCATTGTATTTTTTGTGTCATTGCAAAACATACAGGCACAAGACTATACAAAAATAAACGCAAAAATCGACAGCGTTGTATCTGTTGTTATGAGCGACTGGAAAATTCCCGGAATGGCAGTTGCAATTCTGAAAAACAACGAAGTCATTCATAAAAAAGGTTTCGGAACAAAATCGCCAGAAGAATTTTTGCCTATCAACGAAAATACCGTTTTTCAAATAGGCTCGGTATCTAAATCGTTTACCGCAGCGATGATTGCAATGCTTGTTGACGAAGGCAAATTAAAATGGAACGATAAAATTATCGAACATCTGCCCGATTTCAAAATGTACGACTCGCTTGCCACAAAATCCTTGCTGGTAAAAGATATTATGACGCACCGCACAGGTTTGCGAGCGCAGGCGGGAACTTATATTCCAAATCTCGGTTACGACAGAGATGATATTTACAAAATGCTTGCTTATATGAAACCCCGAAGTGAAATTCGTTCTGCTTACGCATACAACAATATCACATTTGTAATAGCGGCAAAATTAATTGAAAAATATACGGAAAAATCGTGGGAGGAAAATATCCGCGAACGTATATTCCAACCGCTTGGAATGACAAGCTCGTCGGTGAACGAAGACGGATTTTTGGCAAGCGAAAACCGCAGTATGTCGTGCGAATTTGAATATGAAAACGGCATTAAAAACAAATGGCTTTACGGCGACGATAGAGCGTTGTTTTGGCTGACGGTTATTGGACCCGCAGGCTCGGTAAATTCAACGGCAACGGATTTAATAAAATGGGCGAAATTTCATATCAACAAAGGCAAAGTTGATGGTAAAGAAATAATTTCCGAAAAAAACATGAACTATCTGCACACAGGACAATTAATTACAAGTATGGACTCGGCTCGCATCACCGTTTACGGACAATGCTGGTTTATTGAACAAACAAATCGTTACAGACTGTATTTTCACACAGGAACAACTTGGGGATTTACAACGCTTTGCGCCTTTATTCCCGAAGAAAATTTGGGAATAGTTGTGCTTGCAAATTCCGAATCGCCGGAAGCACCGCGATATACAATCATGCGCAGCGCAATAGATTTGTTTAAATACGGAAATATCACAAAAGATTATCATACCGAATATTTTAGCAAATTTATAAAAGATGCCGAAGAAGAAACAAAGAAAAACAGCGAAAAAACAAAAGAAGAATTTAGTGTAAGCCGCCCGTATGCGGAATATGCAAACAGTTATCATAACGATATTTTAGGAAAAGCCGAAATAAAAGTTGAAAACAAAAAACTATTTATAACAATAAAAAAACAAGGCTGGACAAGCGAATTGAAACATGTAAACAGTACGGATAAATTTGAATTTCGTATGCAAGGACACACATTTCCTCTCGAATTTTCTTTTGATAGCGACAAAGTATCAGGATTTAAAATTGATTTCGGATATGATGAATATTTTGGACA
>JAITPP010000242.1 GCA_031289385.1 Prevotellaceae bacterium
TTTTAATTCAAACGAAAAAAATAATTAACAAAAAGTAAAAAAAATAGTTTTTAGTAATATATTAATTATCAATATTTTAATTAAATTTTTAATTTTCTTTTCTTTGATACACTTAAAAAAAATCAAAAAATTTCAAAAAAAAGTCGTTTAAAGTTTTGCAAATAAGTATATAAAAATTACTTTTGCAATATTAATAAAAAGTTTTACCTTATTTATTAACCTTGTTAAATTTATATTATTATGAACAAAGCAGAACTTGTAGATGCAATTGCAGCAAATGCAAAATTAACGAAAGTAGATTCGAAAAAAGCTCTTGATGCTTTAATCAAAGCCGTTTCAGGTGCTTTGAAAAAAGGCGATAAAGTAGCCTTAGTAGGATTTGGGTCTTTCTCTGTTAGCAAAAGAAGCGCACGCACGGGAAGAAACCCAAGAACGGGCGAAGCAATTAAAATCGCAGCTAAAAAAGTTGTTAGATTTAAAGCTGGCAGCGAACTTACGGCAAAAGTAAAATAAAATATTTTACTTTATTGCAAAAGGGAAACTTTCACAGTTTCCCTTTTTTTATTTACTTTGTAGTATGAATACAGAGTTAAACAAATATTTATCGCAATTTATACACGATGAAAGAAAAGAATTGTTGCAGCAAAAATTGTTGCAACGAACACGTTACATTTGCCTTTGCCTCGAAGACATTTATCATTCGCAAAACGCAAGCGCAGTGCTGCGTACCTGCGAGGCTTTCGGAATACAGGATGTACATATTATTGAAGATAAAAATCAATATCAAATAAATCCGATGGTAGTGAAAGGCTCGGTAAAATGGTTAAATTTATATAAATATAATTCGCCGCAACCAAGCAGCGATGCCATAAAACACTTGAAAAATAACGGATACAGAATTGTTGCAACAAGCCCCTATGGAAAAAATACAACACTCGAAAATTTTGATATTACAAAAGGAAAAACAGCCATATTTTTAGGTACTGAATATTCGGGAATATCAGACGTAGTAAAGGAAAATGCAGATGAATTTATAACAATACCAATGTTCGGATTTGTTGAAAGTTTTAACATTTCGGTATCGGCAGCAATAATTTTGCATCATCTTGTAATGAAATTGCGAAATTCGGAAATCGCTTGGCAGTTGAACGAAAACGAGCAAAACACCGTAATGCTGCAATGGCTGAAAGCAACAATTCGCAGCGCAGATAAAATAATTGAACAATATGAAACATTAAAAATTAGCGAATAATTATGAATGAAACCGCATTAAATTTACGAACACTTTTTTTGCAGCACGTTGCGCAAACATCAGATTTTCCAATGTGCGTAGAAGTTGCCCGCGCCGACGGAATTTATATTTATTCGCCCGATGGAAAGGCTTATATTGATTTGATTGCAGGCGTTTCGGTGAGCAACGTAGGACATTGTCATCCGAAAGTTGTTGAAGCGGTGAAATTGCAAGCCGAAAAATATATGCACGTGATGGTTTACGGCGAATATGTAGAATCGCCACAAGTGTTGTATGCAAAGCGTTTGACGGAACTGTTGCCTGCAAATTTATCGTCGGTATATTTTGTAAATTCGGGCAGCGAAAGTGTCGAGGGCGCGCTGAAACTTGCAAAACGATATACAAATCGCACAGAAATGCTGTCGTTTAAAAATGCTTATCATGGCAGTTCGCACGGTGCTGTAAGCGTTATGGGAAACGAAGAATATCGCAATTCGTTTCGTCCGCTTTTGCCCGATACGCGAGTAATAAATTTTAATGATGAAATCGATTTAAATCAGATAACAGAACGTACTGCCTGCGTTATTGCAGAACCTATTCAAGGCGAGGCGGGCATTATAGTTCCGACTAATGATTTTCTGAAAAAACTAAGAAAACGCTGTGACGAAAAAAATGTTTTGTTGATTTTTGATGAAATACAAACAGGTTTCGGACGCACGGGAAAACTGTTTGCATTTGAGCAATACAACGTGATTCCCGATATTTTATGCGTTGCAAAATCTATGGGCGGTGGAATGCCTTTGGGCGCATTTATATCGTCAAACAAAATAATGTCGGCGTTAAAAACAAATCCTGCACTTGGCTATATTACTACGTTTGGAGGGCATCCCGTTTCGTGCGCCGCTGCTCTTGCATCGCTAAATATTATTATTGACGAAAAACTTTTGCAACAGGTAAACGAAAAATCAAATCTTTTTCGGCAACTTTTAACTCATAAAAAAATTAAAGAAGTGCGAGGCGAAGGATTATTTTTTGCCGTAGAACTTGCTTGCTCGCAATTACGCGAACGCTTTATAAACAAAGGCATAGAACATGGTTTGCTGTCCGATTGGTTTTTGTTTTGCGATACTGCATTTCGCATTTCGCCGCCACTCACAATCACAAATAATCAAATAAAAGAAATTGTAAACATTATAAATTCAATACTCGATGAAATATAAAATTTTTGTAATAACAGCAACGGTTGCAGCATTTTTATCAAGTTATAAAATATCTGCTCAAACCGATTTGACAAACGAATTGAACACAATACTTGCCAAAGAAAATACCGAGCAACGAATAAAATCAGCCGACACTTTTTGCAATAAAATTGCAGAGTTAATAAGCGTAGGCGCAAAAGCGCAAAAACTTGATATTCCGCAACGCATTTCGCAACTTTTTTCGAAAGATAAAAACACAGGAATTTACACGTGGAGTATGCCTACCGAGCGCGGAATGTATAAATATTACGGAATAATAAAATCGCCTTACGGAATATTTATTTTGCAAGATGTGAACGAAAACAACGAATACATGATTAACGAAAAATTTGAAAACAACAAATGGTACGGCGCAGTTTATTACAATATTATCGAAACAGATGTGAACGGCAAAAAAGCATACACCTTGCTGGGCAACGATTTGAAAGGAATTTTATCAAGCAAAAAAGTCATTGATG
>JAITPP010000283.1 GCA_031289385.1 Prevotellaceae bacterium
AGTTTCAGATTTGTAAAATCTTCCAGCGCAATGTCAAGCATATTTTCTCGGGGCCACACCATCAGTCTGTCTGCATCGCTGTTGTTGCTGTATGTAGAGCGATATGGAGTAAGCACGAGTGGAATTTCGTATTCATAATAATTATTGCGATAATCGTTACCTACGCGAATAAACAAACTTATGTCGTCATCTTTCAATGCGTAGCCCGGAATTGCTTCGGCGTGGGTATCCAATTTCATGCGGCGAAACTGCCGAAAATCGAATAATGAATTTTTATATACCGCGCGTCCTTCGCCATCGCCAAGATCAACAATTTTAAATTCCATTGCCTGCTCGTTCATTTGTATCGACTGATAATTATCGTAGTTCAATTCGCGCTGAACATCGGGAGGCATTACGTAGTTTATCGGCGTGCGGCTTGAATTTTCTTCGAGATTAACTACCGAAACATCAAATGTTGCGTTTGGCAGTTCGGGTTGCGCCAATCCTTCCTGTCCTTCAATCATCGAATAATTGTATCTTCGCCATTCGCTTCTAACCAAGTCGAGCGAGGCAAATCTGAAATATGTAGTTTCTTTAAATCCGCGAACAAAAAGCCGCATAAATCGTATTGATTTGAAATCGCTTATATCGCCAACTTCTTTTTGATATTGACTTAGAGGAATTTTAAACTGAAACCATCGTACTTTTTTAGGTCCGGTGCTGTTTTTGAAATCAACAGTAACTTCGCGGACATCCGAAATAAAGTTTTCGCCTACAACCATTGTTGCAGGACTTAATTTTAAGCGATATTGAAAATAACTTTCCGATTCGTTCATTGTGTTATCTCTGTTCAAATCTTCGATATCGGGATATGTTGTTGCCATTCGGTTTTGTCCGCCTGTGAGATCGGTGGGTTGCGAGTTGCCATCGGGTCCGTTAAAATATTTATAGCGGTCGAGAATGCTTTCCTCGTTGTCATTAAACGATTCGTCGAGATAATGGCGAAAGTTGTCGCTCGACGGGTCGTCTGATATTTTTTGAAATGCTAATGCGTTTAGCCACGAAACATTTGATAAAAATGTATATTTGCTTTCAAAAAAGTTTTTTTCATCCTCATCTCTAAGCCCATCCATACCTATATCCTGATACGGACGCGCCTGTACATTATTGTCGAAAGTATAAACCAGCGATTGAATTTTCGGCACACGCCCCCAAGCGGTTTCTACAACGGCATCGGGATCAAACGGATATGGCAAGCCGTGTTCAAAACTTTTCAGTCCATCGCGAAGTATATCTTCCGAAATATTTCCCAAATTCAAATACATATCGCCGCCCGACGAGCCTTGATTGTAAACAAAGGGATCCATCAGCCAAAATTCTATATGATCGTAATTTGCTGTTTCAAAGTCGGTAACAGTAAGCGAGCGCATAATTCCGCCCCAGCGTTTTTCGGGATTTGAAAATGTGCCGTTTGAATTAAGATTTAGTATATCAAAATTATAAGGGCCTCTTTCTTCAGGATAAAACGCCATGTTAAGTGTTGATATATATTCGGATGTTCCTGTTGTTATTTCCTTGTCGGGATAAACTTCGGTAACAGGAATTTCGCGCACGTAATGATTTTCGCGAAATTCGGGATTATTTCTTATGTATGCAGGTGTGTAACTTGTGTTTCGCGTAAGGTCTGTGGATATTGAATACCACGCAAATTTGGCTCTGTTTTTTCCGTAAGTAATGTCGTTGCTTAATTCGCCTTCGGGAAATATATCTGATTGTTTTTGCGGCGTGCTTGCCAAAGTCCATGCGTTAAACGCCCGCAAATCAAGTGTGGCGCGCGACGCTTCAAAATCGTCGATATACGAACTTTTGCTCGATTGTCCTGCAAGTAATTTTGCATATTCGGCATCTATTGATAAGTATGATGATTCTCGTGTATTCAAAAACGGAATTTTATCAACGAAATTTGTCAAAAACGGAGCTTCGCGCCTGTACGATAAATTAAGTCCGAGCATAGCGTTTGATATTGGGTCTTCGCCATACGAAACTTTGCGTACCATCGGGCGTTCGTGCAATCCGAGATATGTTGCGCCTATATTAAAATCTTTATCTATTTCATAATTTAAATGCACTCCGTACATTGTTTTTTGCTGCAAACTGAACAGGCTGTTGTCTTCGAGCGAAACTTTCAATGTCATTCCCGATTGCAAATATGCTGAGTTGATGATATTTACCGTTCCCATCGTATAGTTTACAACATAATCTACGTTTTCAACAAGTTTAACTCCGTTGACTGTTACCGTTACCGAGCCTTCGGGTATGTTGGAGGCGTTGAGCAGTATTTCCGACGAGCCTTCCGATTTATACGTGCCTTTAATGCTGAATTTATTTTTTTCGGCAAGTTCGCGGGCTTTCACCAGCGTTGAATCGTATAATTCCTGAAATATATATTTTGATGCGATTGCGTCGTTGTTTATTTTGTCTTTAAGATAACTTCCAAATGGTTCGAGAACGGGAAAAATAATGCGCCCGCGCGTTGATAAAACTGTTATATCTTCAACAAAATCGAACATTCCATCGGGATATGCTTCTTGCGAAGTGTTTACATTGTCAAGATTAAGAACTCGTATAAGTTGTGTGTTTTTTATTGCTCCTTCGGGCAAAAATGTCAAATCTGTTCCTGCCTCGTCGTTTTGATAATATACATCCAAATAAAATTCATCTCGCGAGAATGATATATTTGAAACCGTATATATATTTTTCATCATTAATTTCCATGTAGGCAAAGTTGGGGTTAAGTTTGTGCCTTTCAGCAATTTTGCTACCAGCACGTTTGGCGATATAATTCCGTCTGTTGAAAGTTCTCCTACTTTGTACGAAACGCCGTTTGCGGTATATTCGTATGCTACGGCAAGCACTTCGTCGTTGTTAAGCGCGCTGTTTAGCGATATGTATCCAAGTTGTTTATTAATCGTATAATCTGTTCCTTCTATCAGTTTTCGTGCATTTTCAAGTTTTTCGTAATCGTTGCCGCTAACCATTAAATTTGCGTTGAGATATGTGGTTACGTCCGATACGGTGCGGAATGCGGTTGCATCCAAAATTTCGAGCAAGCGGTTTGCTGTATTTGTGGGAAATGCGGGCGGACTTGGTTTTTGAAATCGCGATGCCTGATACATTACTTTTGGCTCGGCAAGGTCGATAAATCCTACTATGCTGCGCGAATTGTCGAAATTGCTTGATTTGTTTGTAACCCAAACTTCTATTTTTGTGATATTTACGCCCGATTGTATGTATGGAATATTTTTCAGCGAGCGGTCGTAATTATCTCTAAATGTTTGCGAGAGGAAAAAATGTCGGTTGGCATCGTATTCGTCGGCGCGTATGTCAAAGTCGTTTATTTGCGCTCCGCCTTTTATTTCCATAGTTTTCGATTCGCTTTCCTGTTTTGAAATTATACCCGAAATGCTTAGTTTTCCGAATTTCAAATCGGTTCTTACTCCAAATAAGTTTTGCGCTCCCGAAATTAATGTTCCCGTAAGCGGAAACGACACGTTACCTACTTCAATTTTCTGAATAATATCATCTTCGCCGCCTTCGTATCCTACTTTCAGTTTGGTTTCAAAATCGAATGTGGCTTCGGTGTTGTAATTAAATTCCATTTTCACTCTGTCGCCAATACTTCCCGATACGTTTACCTGTAATTTTGTATCGAAATCGAAACTTGTTGATGAGCGAAAATTTTCGGCAACCATTGGGTTGGTAGTTTTTGTATTGTTGATTGTAAAAATAAGTTCTGCTGTTCCTTGCGGGATAATTACTATTTCGTTGCCGCCGAATATTGTGCCGAAAACGTCGTTATCAATTCTAATTCCTGCGCCAAAACCGCCGCCAGAGCCGCTTTGCGACGATGCCGATGATTTTCGTTGTTCTATCCATGAATTGCGAACTGAGTTTTGAATCTGATATTTTTCAAATTCATCTTTATCCATAACCTTGAAAGGATATGATTTTTTGCTGCCTTCCATGCGATAAAATATGTATTTATCGCTAATACGATCGTATTCTATTATCACATTTTCTTTAATGTCAATCCAGCTGCGGTTTTCTTTCGAGTCGGTTGATTGTCCAAGCATGTATGTAACACACACACACATCAAAAAGAATGTCAATAATATTTTTTTTGTCAATAATTTTATATTGTTATATTTGATATTTATCGTCATATTTCTGATATTCTAAAATCAATTAAAGTTGTTTTAATGCTTGTTTTATAAGCGATTCTACCGTTAAATCAGGCTCTTTCAGCAACAAAGCGTCGATATATTTTTCTACTGCGCTTTTTGTAAAACCAAGTGTAACCATTGCCGATACGGCTTCGTCGCGATTGTGTTTATTTGCCGACACAAAAATATTTCCCGCAGGTGTTTTCGATATTTTATCTTTCAAATCTACCACAATGCGTTGTGCGGTTTTCAGTCCAATGCCTTTTACGCTTTTCAGTTTTGATATATCATCTTTTTCAATAGCCATGCGCACTTCCTGCGATGTTATCGACGACAGCATCATTCGCGCCGTGTTTGCGCCTATGCCGTTTACCGACATCAAAAGCCTGAAAACATTGCGCTCGTCTTCGTCGAAAAAGCCAAACAGTATTTGCGCATCTTCGCGAACAATATATTGCAACAACAATCGCACTTCGCCAAGCCTGCTGATTTGGCTGTATGTTTGCAATGATATATTTATAAAATAACCTATTCCGCCTGTTTCAACAACAACATAAGCGGGCGTTATTTCTGTTATGTTTCCTTTAATATACTCGTACATAGAATTAATTTCGAAATAGTAACCTGCAAAATTATAATTTATTTTAACAACTTATGACTTTTATTGCAAATAGTAGTAACTTTTTTGTTAAATTTAACGTCCGCCGCTTAATAATGCCAATTTTATGCCGCTATTTAAGAAAAAATAAAACAGAAAAGATGTTAAAATTTATTATTGATTATTTACTATTGTTGATTTGTTTTTTTGTTGATTTGTTTTTTGTTGATTTGTTGATTTGTTTTTTTGTTGATTTGTTTTTTTTGTTGATTTGTTTTTTTGTTGATTTGTTTTTTGTTGATTTGTTTTTTTGTTGATTTGAGAAGGCACGCAGATTACGCAGATAAAACAGATTTTCGCAGATAAAAATCAATTACGAATTACACGCCCTGAAAGGGCAATTTAATTCAGCGTAGGGCAACGCCCTACGAAAAAAACGCAAAAAAAAAAGTGCGGAGCACAAACGGGAAATAGAATCACAACCGTTCTCCCGCACGACTTGAAGAATGTAGAAATTAAGAAATGTAAGAATGAAGAAATGAAGAACAATTACGAAAATTACGAATTACGAAACTAAAAACAATTACGAACTACACGCCCTGAAAGGGCAATTTAATTCAGCGTAGGGCAACGCCCTACGAAAAAAACGCAAAAAAACAAAAGTGCGGAGCACAAACGATTATTAGAATCACAAA
>JAITPP010000002.1 GCA_031289385.1 Prevotellaceae bacterium
TTTATTTTATTTTTTTTGTATAACTTCTTTAATATCCGACTAACGACTAAATACCAACGACTAAATACTTGATACTAAATACCAACGACTAAATACTTGATACTAAATACGGAACTACGGAATACCAACGATTAAATACCATTTACAAGTTATTTAAAATTAAAATAAAGGGCGTGCGCCCTTTATTTTTTTCAAATGACATTTGCACAAAGTATCTATTTTGGGTAATAGGCTTTTGTGCAAAATTGTCATAACAACATCACCTATGTAAAACCGATACAAAGGTAATATCTTTTTTTATTCTGTCAATAGTTTTATATAAAAAAATTTCAAAAAAAACGTTAAATATATAGCATTTTTCGTATTTACGTGTTTTTTATCATAAAATAGCAATAATATGCCTGCTTAAAATAATAATTTTTTGTTAAATTTTAAATTAATTCTTCAAAGCCGCGTAAACATTAGAAAAAATTGTAAGCATATTTATAAAATGTTTTTGATTTCAATTAACGAATTTATCTGAAACGTAGGTTTTATAGGGGGTTCAGGCAAATATTCGGGTTTAAAGTAAATTTGGTTGATTCCAAATTTCATTGCGCCCAAAATGTCGCTGACAAAATCATCGCCTATAATTATTGCATCTTTTTTTGACGAATTAAGCGAACTTAGCACATGATTAAAAAATTTGATATGAGGTTTATTATAGCCAATATCTTCGCAAGTAAAAATCTTATTAAAATACTTTTTTATATCGGTTGCTTCCAATTTTTTAAACTGAATTTCATTAAATCCGTTGGTTACAACGTGCAACTGATAATTTTTACCTGATAAATATGTCAAAATCTCATGTGCATTCGGAAAAAGCGTAGTTCTGTCGGGACTTTGTTCTACAAATTTTTTGCCAAATTCTATTCCCAAATTTTTATCATCAATTCCAAAATCGTTGAAAGCCAAGTAAAATCTGGTATCGCGCAAAACGGCTTTGGTAACTTTTCCCTGCGCGTAATCTTCCCACAAACGAATATTATGAGTTTTGTAGGTTGCGTACCATTCGTCGAAATCAATTTTTTTATCAAGTCCGTAATCGTAAAAAATTTCTTTTATCGTGTTTCGCGTGTCCGTGTCGAAATCCCAAAGCGTGCGATCTAAATCAAAAAGAATGTGTTTGTATTTTTGCATAATAATAAATAATTTTAGTAAAATTTTGATGTGAATTTACAATTTTCAGCGTGTAAAATTCACTGTTATTTCAATAATTTCCGATTGACTTCCTATTCTTAATTTTGGTCCCCAACCGCCCGCTCCCGACGAAATATAATAATGTGTATTTTCTTTTTTCAAATACCCGTGATGCTTTTCGTAAGTTGCTTTTGTGATTAAATTAAACGGAAAAACCTGTCCGCCGTGCGTGTGTCCCGAAATTTGCAAATCTACTCCGTTTTCTTGCGCCAATTCAAGATTAAACGGCTGATGATCGAGCAAAATTACAGGTTTCCGTTTGTCGATATTTTGCAAAAGTTCGTCAAGTTTTTTGCGGCTTTTAATTGTTTTGTCATCTCTGCCAACTATATAAATCTCATTATCAAGCAAAACCGAACTGTCCTGCAACATTATTATTCCTGCCGATTTTAAATAATTCACAATATTTTCGGCATCGCCGTAACATTCGTGATTTCCTATAACTCCGTAAACACCAAGCGGGGCTTGCAATTGCAAAAATTCTTCTTTCATATTTTGTTTTATCACAGGTTGCGAATAAGAATCTACAATATCGCCTGCAAGCAATATTATATCGGGGTTCAGCGAATTTATTAAGGCTACAATTTCTTTGAGATTTTTTTTATCAATAGAATAACCGAGATGCAAATCGCTTGCAGCAACAATTTTTAAGGTTTCAACGTTTGCTTTTTTGTTGATATTTATATCAATTTTTTCTATTTTTATGTTGTCGAAATTACATCTTCCCCAAATTATTATCAACGCCACAAAGCCAAGCGCAGCAAGCATTACAGTGCGTTTTGCAGTTATTGTATTTAAAGCGAAAGGCAGATAATGAAAATGTTTGTTTGTGATGCTTATCAAACCAACAAAAAGTAAAATCAACATTAAATAAAAAAACGCAAGCAATAAAGTCATTTCATAATTGTTGATACGCGCCAAAGTGAGCAGCGACAAGCGTTCTCTGAAAAATATACTCGCCGCAAATATACCGATTATTACAATAAAAAATATATTGAATATCGTTTTTACAAAAATATTTTCAGGTAAAATGGCTCTGACTTTGAAGTAAACAAAGGCGTTGAGAGCAATAAAAATCAATAAAATAATTATTTTAAACATATTTTTCATTTTTTAAATTTGTGAAATCAATCCTAATTCTTCGGCTTTTTCCTGCATAAAATTGTAGGCATCGTCGTAATTATTTTCTATAATTCCGTCTAATATCGCATCTTTTATTGCGGTTTTAATAATTCCAACTTCGTGGCAGGGTTGCAGTCCGTAAATTTCCATAATAAGTTCGCCCGATATTGGCGGTTGAAAATTTCGGAGTCTGTCTTTTTCTTCAATTTCTTTGAGTTTTGTGCGCACAAGTTGAAAATTTGAGAGATATCGTTTTTGCGTTTGCTCATTTTTTGAAGTAATATCGGCTTCGCAAAGCAACATCAAATCGTCAATATCATCGCCTGCATCGAACAACAGACGGCGAACAGCCGAGTCGGTAACTTCGTCGAGCGACAACACAATGGGGCGCAAATGCAGCGCAACAAGTTTTTGTATATATCGCATTTTATCGTTCAGCGGCAGCCGAAGATCAGCGAAAATAGCAGGAATCATTTTACTTCCCAAATATTCGTGTCCGTGAAAAGTCCAGCCGTGTTCTGTATCATAGCGTTTTGTTTCATATTTTGCAATATCGTGCAGCAATGCAGCCCAGCGCAGCCACAAATTATTTGTTGTTTTGCTAATATTATCAACAACTTGAAGAGTGTGCAAAAAATTATCTTTATGATGTTTTTTATCTACCGTTTCAACTCCTTTAAGATTTGAAAGTTGAGGCAAAATTAAACTCAAAAGTCCTGCCTCGTCAAGCAATTTAAAGCCTATTGATGGTTTCGGCGACATCAATATTTTATTTAATTCCCGACTTATTCGTTCCATCGACACAATATGCAGCCGATTTTTATTGTATCGTATGGCATTAAAAACTTCGCCGGTAATAGTAAATTGTAATTGTGTAGAAAAGCGAATTGCGCGAATCATCCGCAGCGGATCGTCAGAAAAAGTTGTGTCGGGATCGAGCGGCGTGCGTATAATTTTATCGTTCAAATCCTGTATCCCTCCAAACGGATCGATAAGCATTCCAAAATCATCGTCATTTAAACTTAATGCCAGCGCATTTATTGTGAAATCGCGGCGATTTTGGTCGTCTTCAAGCGTTCCGTTTTCCACAACAGGTTTGCGCGAATTGCGACTGTACGATTCTTTGCGTGCTCCTACAAATTCTATTTCAATTTTTTTATATTGCACCATCGCCGTACCAAAATTTTTGAACACCGAAATTTTTTTACTTCCAAGTTTTTCGGCAACTTTTTCAGCAAACTCAATTCCGCTTCCTTCTACAACAATATCAATGTCTTTTGACGAGCGTTGCAGAAAATAATCGCGAACAAATCCGCCGATAACAAATGCACGCTGCCGCTCGCTTTTAGCAACTTCGGCAATTATTTTGAAGATAGTAGTATCCAACGGATTTTCTCGTTCTGTCATAATTAATTTATTTCAATAATTAATAAAAAATAAAATTATTTACATGTAATTTCGTACAAAAATAGTAATTTTGTTGCAAATTAAAATCTTTATATAATTATGAAAGTTAAAAAAACAGGCGTGGCACTTCCTGCAATCCACGAAATGGGACGAAAAATACAGGAATTGAGCCAGCAAACAGGGCAAGAATATTTATTTTTACAACGCGGAATTAATTCTGTTGTTAATATAGATTTGAGCGAAGTTGTGAAAAATATTGATTTCAACAGTCGCGAAATGCAGGTTTATCCGCCAAGCCAAGGGCGCACCGAATTGCGCACGGCAATAAACGATGAATATTTCGGCGGAAAAACAGATGTTTCGTGTATTTCTATCTGCGGCGGCGGAATGCCGGGAATTGACAACGCTTTTCAGATTGCAGATGTACGTAAAATTTATTTGCCTGTCTATCATTGGGGCAATTATCACAATGCAATGATAATTCGCAATATCGAATTTGACGAATACGATACATTTGACGATTTGAAAAAAATACTGAACGAACTGAAAGATTGTGCCGTATTGCTTGGCTATCCGGGAAATCCTTTCGGAAATAAATACGATGATGACGAATTATTTGCAACAATAAAAATGCTTAGCGACAACGGCACAATCGTGTTTTACGACAGTCCGTATCGTCGCGTTTTTTACGGCAGCAACGACAATTTTTATCAACGCCTTTTGGATGTCGAAAACGTTGTTATACTCGACAGTTTCAGCAAATCATTAGGACTTAGCGGGCAACGTTTAGGTTTTGTACACAGCAAAAACGCCGAATTTAATCACGAAATGGCTGTGCGGCTTGCTTTTGCCACAAACGGAACAAATGTATTCAGTCAGATTTTGATTGAAAAATTACTCACAACACCCGAAGGAAAAAAAGCAGTAACCGACTTCAAAACCACAACTGTAACCGAAATCACAAAAAATATAAATTACCTTAACGAGTCGGAATTTATAGCAAACGAATTGTATAAAGGCTGCACTCCCGTTGG
>JAITPP010000042.1 GCA_031289385.1 Prevotellaceae bacterium
GCAGAATTACTGTCGAATAATACTACGGCAGAATATAAATATATTCCCAATCCCAATTTGCCTCTGCCGAATGTGGAAAGCATTAAGTCCCTTTGCGGTGAAAAAATAAAAATTACAAAAAAAAAATCCCGATAGGGATTTCTCTTTAAATTATAAATTGTTAATTATTAATTTATTTATCGTTCATCAATATAAAAAATTCTTCGTTTGAAGATGTTTTTTCAAGTCTTGATTTCATAAATTCCATTGCTTCTACCGATGTCATATCTGCCAAATAATTGCGAAGAATCCACATGCGTCCGAGAGTATCTTTATCGGTAAGCAAATCGTCGCGGCGAGTGCTTGATAATGTAACATCTACGGCTGGGAAAACTCGTTTATTCGATAATTTACGGTCGAGTTGCAATTCCATATTTCCTGTTCCTTTAAATTCTTCAAAAATTACTTCGTCCATTTTCGAGCCTGTTTCGATAAGTGCTGTGGCAAGAATTGTCAGCGAGCCGCCATTTTCGATATTGCGCGCTGCGCCGAAAAAGCGTTTGGGTTTTTGCAAAGCGTTAGCATCTACACCGCCCGAAAGCACTTTGCCTGATGCCGGTTGTACGGTATTAAAAGCGCGTGCAAGTCGTGTAATCGAATCAAGAAGAATAACCACATCGTGTCCACATTCTACAAGGCGTTTTGCTTTTTCAAGAACGATATTTGCAATTTTCACATGACGGTCTGCAGGCTCGTCGAATGTTGATGCGATAACTTCGGCATTTACGCTGCGCGACATATCGGTAACTTCTTCGGGACGCTCGTCAATCAAAAGCACAATCATATAAACTTCTGGATGATTTTCTGTTATTGCGTTGGCTATATCTTTCAGTAACACTGTTTTACCTGTTTTGGGCTGTGCTACTATAAGTCCGCGTTGTCCTTTTCCTATCGGTGCAAACATATCTACTACGCGCACTGATATATTGCTTGTTGAGCCTCTGCCTGTGAGGTCGAATTTTTCGTTTGGAAAAAGCGGCGTAAGGTAATCAAACGGAATTCTATCGCGAATATAATCGGGATTTCTGCCGTTTATTTCATTTACTTTTATCAGCGGAAAATATTTTTCACCTTCTTTCGGTGGTCGTATGCTGCCTGTTACGGTATCGCCTGTTTTCAGTCCAAACAATTTTATTTGCGATTGCGATACATAAATATCATCGGGCGAATTTAAATAATTATAATCCGACGAGCGCAAAAATCCATAGCCATCGGGCATGGTTTCAAGCACTCCTGTGGCTTCAATAATTCCTTCAAATTCACATTTTTCTTCTTTTTTTACATCTATAACTTTATTTACCGAATCTTGCTGTGCATTTTCTGTTGCGGCAGCGGGCGTTTGCGATTCTGTGTTTGTTTGTTGCGATGCGTTTTCTGTGATTTTTGCTTTTTCGGCTGATGTTTCGGTTGCATTGTTATTAACAACGTTTTCTTTTCCTGCATTTTCCGATGTTTTCTTTGGTCTTCCGCGCGATGTTTTCTTTTTATCGATAGTTTGTTGCAGTGCTTTTGGTTCTTCTGCCACCGGCTTTGGAGGTGGGGCTATTTCTGCTACAACTTTTTCTGCTTTTTTTGCAGAAAATATTTCGATTTGAACAACCGAATTTCCAACCTGTGCATCTTCTGTTTTCGGCGGAGTTGAATAACCTACTTTTTTGATTTCCGTTTCAACACGTTTTACGCGTTCGCGTTTAGCTTTATTTGCTTTTTGTTCGGCGACAGAATTTTTCTTGTTGTCGTCTGATTTTTTTGCAAATTGCTTTTTGTTATGTTCCGTTTTTTCATCGCTTTTATTTGTAATAGACTGAATAGCTTGTTCGTCTAATATGCGATAAATTAAATCTTCTTTAGTCAAAGTTTGAAATTTTTTTAAGTTCAAAGTTTTTGCGATTTCAAAGAGTTCGTCTTGTGTTTTTTTGTTTAATACTAAAATGTCGTACATATTTATTATATGTTTTTTATTTGTTCATAATTATAATTGTTGAAATTCAATTTCATATTCCATTATTGCACTACTATTATATATATAAATACTTCTTCTTTTTTGTCATTTATTTAATCAGCATAAAATATTTAAATATAATATTGGATTAATGGTTTTTGGAAGAAATCCGCTACAAAGGTAAAAACTTTTTTAGTATTTCAAAAAAATTAAGCATTTTTTTGTAAATATTTTTTCACTACTGTCCGCTAAAAAAATAAATAAGCGGGTAAATCAAAATGCCCGCGTATTTATTTTTTAGCGGACAGTACTTAATTCTAAATCATTCTGGTTATCGGCACAACATCATATCCACAAGTTTGATTTTTCAAATATTTGAAATATCCTGTTATTGCAATCATTGCAGCGTTGTCGGTGGTGAATTTAAGTTGAGGCAAATAAACATTCCATCCGCAGCGTTTGCCTTCGTCGGCGATGGCGTTGCGCAAGCCCGAATTTGCAGACACTCCGCCCGAAACGGCAATTTCATTTATTCCCGTTTGCTTTGCTGCTTTTATAAGGTTTTTCAATAAAATTTGTATTATTGTATGTTGTAATGATGCGCATAAATCGACTTTGTTTTCTTCAATAAAATTGGGATTTTCGGCAATTCTGTCGCGCAAAAAATAAAGAAACGATGTTTTCAGTCCGCTGAAACTGTAATTTAATCCGCCAACAATCGGGCGTGCAAATTCAAATGCGCGGGCATTTCCTTCGCTTGCAAGTTTGTCGATAACAGGACCGCCGGGGTATGGCAATCCCATAACTTTTGCACATTTGTCAAATGCTTCGCCTGCTGCATCGTCAATAGTTTGCCCGATAATTTCAAAGTCCATATAATCCTTTACAACAATCAGTTGAGTATGTCCACCCGAAACCAGAAGACAGAGAAAAGGAAATTTTGGGTGAGAAATATTTTTATCTTTTTCGGCGATAAAATGCGCAAGAATATGTCCCTGCAAATGATTTATTTCAATCATTGGAATGTTCAGCGATTGTGCAAATCCTTTTGCAAACGAAACTCCAACGAGCAACGAGCCCATAAGTCCGGGACCACGAGTGAACGCAACTGCCGAAATTTGCGATTTATCAATTTTTGCCGAATTTATCGCCATCGACACCACAGGAATAATATTTTGCTGATGTTCGCGTGATGCAAGTTCAGGAATTACGCCTCCATAAAACTCGTGAACAGATTGATTTGCAATGATATTCGACAGCAAAACGCCGTCTTTTATTATTGCCGCCGATGTGTCGTCGCACGATGATTCTATACCTATAATAATTGCCATATTTTAAAAAATTATTAAAATTTGTTGAGAATATGCTGCATATCTCGACTTTTTTCGCTTTTTTTGTATTTATTTTAAAATTGTATGTTGAAAACAATAAAAGGAATATTGCAAATTTTACTGCTATTGGCAATTTTATTGCCTGCGACAGCGTATTTTATGCTCAGGCTTCCGCCGATTCAAACATACATTATACAAAAAATAACAAACGAAATATCGCAAATCACAAAAACGAAAGTAAGCATAAAATCGGTAAACTACAAATTTTTTAAAAGTTTGGTTTTAGAAGATTTTTACATTGAAGACACCGAAGGCGACACGCTTACAAGCATATCGCGAGTTGAAATGAGCCTTGAAAATATTTGGTTTTCGCAAAAAAAAATAAATTTCAGCTCGGTGATACTTGCCGACGGACAGTTTAATTTAATTACAACCAACGACACTCTTAATCTTGATAAATTGCTGTCGCGGTTATCGACAAACACGGCGGCTGCCGACACCGCGAAAAGCGAAGGTTATTCAATATCGACAAAGCAATTTAAACTGAAAAATTTTAGATTTTCGTTGCAAAACAAAGATGATACGGAAGTTGGAATTCCAGAACAAATTAATTTTTCTAATTTGCGGGTGGACAGCATAAATCTTACCGCAAATAATATAAAATTTGTTTCGGATACTATATTTTTTGATATAAGCGATTTCAGTTTTCGCGAAAAATCGGGATTTCATGTTATTGCTATCACAACAGGCAAAAACGCTTATGTGTGCTCGCATAGAGCGTATTTGCCCAGCCTTTCGATAATCGACGATTATACAAATTTAAAGTTTGAATATTATGCAATGAATTTTCCAAACGGCGGCGACGATATTAATGATTATCTCAACCGTGTTCGCATGGAGGCTAATATCGACGGCGGTTACGTGGCTTTTAAAACCATAGGATTTTTTGCAAACGACTTGCTGAAAAACTCTATTGTTGTTTTTCCGCGCGGCTTGGTTAACGGAACGGTAGCAAATATGAACACCAAAAATTTCAGCATAACAAGCGCAAGCGGTTTCACAAGTTTGTCGGGAAATTTTTCGTTTGCAGGATTGCCCGAACTTGATACAACAGTCTTTAAGTGTAATAATTTAAAAGTTTTCACAAATATAAAAGATATAAATGCAACCGTTAAACAAATCACGCACAGCGCCGAAAATGTACTTGGCAGCGAATTTGAACAAATAAAAAGCATTAATTTTTCGGGCGAATTGTCGGGATTTTATAATAATTTTTTGATGAAAGGATTGCTCAACACCAATCTTGGCGCGATAAATACAGATACCAAATTTGATTTTTCGTCGCCTAAAAACGATTTTGAAATTATCGGAAATTTGATATTGGATAACTTTAATTTGGGAAAATTTGTAGGCGTTGAAATAATTGAAAATGTTTCGCTTAATATTGATATGCGAAGCGTGCAAACGAAAGACAAAGATTTTAGTTTATATGCCGAAGGTAAAATTTCGGATGTGATGTTTAACGAGCGTAATTACAAAAATATTGATGTTGCAGGAACGCTCTTCAACAACGCTTTCGACGGGCGGGTTACAAGCAACGACGAAAGTTTGAAATTCGATTTTCTCGGCAGAATTGATATGAACAAAACAAATATCGACGACTATCGTTTTAATTTTACGTCAAACATAACTTATGCCGATTTATATAAATTAAAACTGAAAACCGACGATACAACATCTGTGTTTTCAGGAAAAATTGCTGCTGAATTGCGTGGAAAAAGTATTAATTTCAACGGAAATATAAAACTGCAAAATGCAAAATATCAAAATTCACAGAATATCATTGATATAGGAGGTATACAATTGCAAGCAACACAAACCAACAATAATTACAAAATATCGCTGCTATCGTCGTATTTTGACGCGGTGTATAAAGGAAATATGAATATCGAAAATTTTATATCGGATGCTAAATATTTTATTTCAAAATATATTCCCGATATTTATGAAAATACAAATTCAGAGCCCGATAAAAATGCTGATTACGAACTGAATATAATAACAAAACGCTCGCAAAATTTTTTGCAAATTCTTTATCCCGATTTTTTTATTGCCGAAAATACAAATATTAATCTCAAAATCAATGGAAATAAAGCAAATATAAATGCAAAATCAAACTTTATAAATTTCGACAATTTAATGCTGCGAAACCTTAATCTGAGCGCGGATGCCGATTCGATATTTACATTTAATACAAATTGCGAAGAAGTAATTTTTGAAGGATTTAATTTTAAAAATCTGCTTATAAACGGAAATGCAAAAAACAACAAAATATCAAGCCTTATAAAATACGACAACAAAACCAATATCACAAACAAAGGAAATATAAACCTGCAAACGCAAATTTTGAAAGATATAGAAGGAAAAACATATTTCAAATTCATAATAGATTCGTCGCAAATTATTATAAACAATGCGGCGTGGAATTTTGTATCGAAAAATGTGAAAATACAAAAAGATTATTTTGAAGTTTCGAAATTTGAAGCCGTCTGCGACTCGCAAAAAATTATGATTGATGGAATTTATTCAACACTGTCAAGCGATACGATGCGATTTGAATTTACGAATTTTGATATAGCAAATTTCAATCCCATTTTCGAAAACGAAGGTTATAAATTGGAAGGAAAAATTTTAGCCATAGCGCGAATTACAAATGTTGATGGAAACACAATGTTTTTCTCAAATATACAAACAACCGATATTCGCGCAAACGATTGGCTGCTCGGCAAAATTTCTGTGAGAAGCCGCTGGAAAGACGATACGCAAAACATAGAATTTATATCGCGGCTTACAAAAAATGATGACGAAAAACTTAACGTAAGAGGCTTATATACACCCAATAAAGATTATTATGATTTGACTTTTGATGCCAAAAATTTTGAACTCAAAATTGCCGAAGCCCTTATTGATGACGAAATAAACGAAGTAGAAGGAAATATAACGGGAACATTAAACTTAAAAGGAGTTGGCGGAAAGTTAAATTTGCTCGGAAATGCTAATCTTGACAGCGTAGGTTTTACCGTAGATTTTCTGAAAACACATTATATGCTTTCAACTCCCGTAACTTTCGACGAAAATAAAATTCAAATACAAAATGCTACATTGCTTGATGAACAAAGCAACAAAGGACGTTTGAACGTTGCGGTAAATCATAAAAATCTCAGAGATTTTGCATTCGATATAAACCTTAATGCCGAAAAATTATTGGGATTAAATACAACTCAGCGCGACAACGAAGAATTTTACGGAAAAGCATATATCACGGGACTTGTACGCATGAACGGACGATTGGATAATTTAAATTTTAATATAGATATACACCCCGAAAAAAATACACAAATCATTATTCCGATTAACTCGGCAAGCATTTCGGAAAAAACACTGCTCACTTTCGAAAACAACGATTCTGTTGCCGAATTAAATTATATCGAAAGATTTATCGCCAAAAAACAAAAAGAAAAAGAAGAAAATACCACGCCATCCGCTTTGGATATTTCGCTTACAATTACAATGAACAATAATGCCGAAGTAAAACTTTTGCTTGACGAAAATTCGGGCGATGCTTTAACAGTAACAGGTTCGGGAGCGTTGAGAATGAGTATAAATCCGCGCCAAGAAAAATTTAAATTGAATGGAAATTATATTATCGAAAACGGAAACTTCAAATGGACACTTCCGATGTTGAATTTTGTATCGAAAGAATTTAATATAAACAACGGCAGCCAAATAAATTTCAACGGCGATATTGACAAAACAACAGTAAATATTACCGCCGATTATGCGCATCAATTTCGTTTACCGCTGCGTAACCTTTTGTCGGATACTACAATAAGCAATGCACAATATCCTGTTATATGCAGTTTACAACTTACCGATAATATTTCAAACTTTAAAATACGCCCACTTATTGATATTCAAAACATAGATGTTGATACAAAAGCACGAGCGCAAGCAATGCTGAATACCGACGAAAAACTTTGGAGACAATTCTCGGGTTTACTCGTAATGAGAGATTTTATTCCTGACGAACAAGCCGGAAATTTTATCAGCAGTGCAAGTCTAATGTCAAATCTTTCTGAAATATTTTCAAATCAACTAAGCGCATGGCTTGCATCGATTAAAGTTCCTGTTGATGTTGGCGTAGATATTCGTACAGGCACAGCAACAACCGACACCGAAGTTAGTACTCACGCCTCGTTAATGCTTTTCGACGACAGAGTTAAAATATACGGAAGTGTAGGCAGTGCGCCGCGAACATCCACAAGCGATGTTGCAGGCGATTTTGATGTTGATATAAAACTGAACAATACGGGAAGTCAGAAATTAAAAGTTTTCAGCCACTCCACCGACGAATATACCGACGAATCGGAAACAAGCCGACAAGGAGTAAAAATGTCGTATCAAGGCGGATTTAATACATGGAAAGAATTGTGGAATTCGATATTTCGTCCAAAGAGGGCACGCGAACGCCGCGAACGCATCCGCCAACGCCAAACCGCCGTTCAAGATTCTATAAAGAACGAAGAACTAAGAGTGAATGAAGAATGAAGAGTTAAGAATGAAGAATGAAAAGTGAAGAATAATTAAGAGTGAAGAATGAAAAAATAACTTCTTAACTTCGACTTACGACTTACGACTTACGACTTATGACTTACAGACTTACGACTGAAAATTAACTATTATTGCTGATTTTGTATCCAAACTGTTTATTTTTGCAATATTTCCTTCGTTTATGGCAAGTTCGAGCAGGTTTATAGAGTTGAATAATGCAAGAATTTTACCGTTTCGCACGTCGTCATAATATTGTGAAAGTTCGGTGATTTTTATCAGATTATTTTGCACCAATATTTCAAATTTGCGATTTTTGCCTATTCGTTCAAATGTTTCTTTGTCGATGTTTGTTATGACATTGCCGAACGAATCAATATATATAACCTTACCGATTATGCGCGATTCAAAACACGATGCTTTGCTGCTAAATTCCTGATTCAGTTGGCAATTATTTCCAATTTTTTCGAGTTCTGCACCTTCATAAATAGATTTTACGCAAGCACTTAATGCGTTTAACAAGCGAAAACCATGATAATCGTCATCGTAAGGCAGAGCGACGAGAGCGTCGGGCGGATTGTTGCAAATCAGACTCAACATTCCATCGTTTGCACCGATAAAAAAATGCCCGTCGCTTTTCATTACCGCAATTTGATTTTTCGGCGATGGCTCACTGTTTACGCCGATAATATGAACGCTTCCCGCACTAAAATGTTTGTAAGTATTTTTTATTATAAATGCTGCTTGAAGAGTATTATACGACTGAATATTATGAGTAACATCAACAATGCAAATATCGTTGCAATATGCAAGGATACACGCTTTCAGGCGTCCTGTATTATAATCGCCATCTTTCCAATCTGTCGTCAGTGTTACTATTAACATTTTCGTAAAATATTGTGCAAAAATACGAATAATTAAGAGAAAAGTTATAAAGTTTTTAAAGTTTGTCAAGTTTTTAAAGTTATAAAGATTTTTTAAAAATCAACAACCGACTTACAACTTATGACTTACGACTTATGACTTATGACTTACGACTTATGACTAATTACCAAATCTAACCACCCGCCTTAAAATACTTTTTCGCCGCTTTCATAACTTTGGGCGACAGGGCAAGCGTTCCGATAATTGTGCAGAATGCCATTAATCCGTACATCGTATCAATAAAGCACACAACAAGATTTACCGAGCCTACGGCTGCGAAAATCAATGTAACTACGTAAAAATAATTATAATATTTTGCGCGTTCTACGCCGAACAAAAACGCAGCGCATTTTGTGCCGTAATATGAAGAGGTAAACAATGTTGAAAATGCAAAAATCAAAGCAGCGATAAGTAAAATATATTTGCCTACGTGTGGTATCGCCGTTTCGAATGCGGCAAGTGTTATTGTTATTCCTTTTGCGCCTGAGCCTGCAAATTGTTCCCAAACGCCTGTAACCAAAACAGAAATCGCCGTGAGCGTACAAATCAGTATAGTGTCGATTGTGGGTTCAATCATTGCGACTAATCCTTCGCGTATAGGTTGAGGATTTTTTGAAGCCCCGTGAGCCATTGATGCTGTTCCTACGCCTGCTTCGTTGCAAAATACGCCGCGTCGCACACCCACTAAAATCAGTGCGCCCAACGCTCCGCCCGAAATGGCTTCGCCTGTAAATGCGTCGTTAAAAATTAACTGAATTGTAGGAATTATATTGCTGCTGTATTTTATCATTATAAAAAATACTGCGCTAAAATAAATTAATACCATTGCTGGAACCATTGCTGCCGCTACTTTTCCTATGCGTTTTATTCCGCCGAAAACTACTAACGAAACCACTGCGCAAATCACAATACCTACAATTAGATTCGATTTTGTTCCGACTTCAACGCCCGATGGCGCAAGAAAACCGCTGTTGATAATTTCGGTAAGTTGATTTGCCTGAAACAAACACAGACAACCGCCCATTCCGCACACCGAAAACATTATGGCTAATGGTTTCCAACGTTTTCCCAATCCTTTGGTGATAAAATACATTGGACCGCCTTGCAACACTCCGCTACTGTCTTTTCCTTTGTACATAACGCTTAGCGAGCAGGTGAAAAATTTTGTAGCCATTCCCACTATCGCCGTAATCCACATCCAGAAAATTGCGCCCGGACCGCCCATAGTAATAGCCACAGCAACGCCTGCAATACTTCCCAAGCCTACGGTTGCCGCAATTGCCGTAGATAGCGCCTGAAACGAACTTATTTGTCCGTGTTCGCTTGAATTTTCGGAATTGAATTTTCCACGCAAAACCTGTATACCTCTGTAATAATAACGAAAAGGTAAAAATCGTGAATATACAAGAAAGAAAATACCGCCGCCAACTAATAGCGCAAGTAAAGGATAAGACCACACCAAAGCGCTTAGTTTATCCATAAATTGTTCGATTTGTTTCATAATGTTGTCAAAAAATATTATTATTGTCGGCAAAATTAGTTAAAATAATTAAAAATTAAGAATTAACAATTAAAAATTATTGCTCACTAATAACTTCTCTAACTTCTCTAACTCCGACTTACAACTTACAACTTACGACTTATGACTTACGACTAAATTTTAACAAATCTAAATTAGGGCGAACATCGTATTTATAAATTTAATCGTTGTTTGATTTTTTGCAGATGTAATAAGCGATATACGCAATTCGATTATAAATTGTAATCGTCTATATTGTGTTATAAAATATAGGTTTTATGATTTTTTAATGCTTAATATTTGAAAAAATACTTACATTTGTCATGTTTTTTAATATTAACATAATGGAAGATTTAGGGAAAAGAATTAAACAATTGCGTGAAACTGCAAACATCTCAACCGACGATGCAGCCAAAGCCGTAGGGCTTGAACCATCGCAAATAGGACTTATCGAAAGTGGTGAAGTTATTCCCAGAATATCGCTATTAACTAAATTTGCGCGATGTTTTGGTGTGCGTGTAGGCACTTTGCTTGATGGGTACGAAAAAGTAGGTCCAATAATTACGCGACACCGCAAATTGCCGCCCACAACGCGGCTCACCGAAGAACACGCCGCTTATCGCTCGCACATGGATTATTTTTCGCTGGCGCAAGGAAAACACGATAGAAATATGGAACCATATATCGTGAATATACATTATTTGCCGCCGTTTCAGGAATATTATCAAAGCCACGAAGGCGAAGAATTTTTTTACGTTATTGAA